>NZ_JBITUQ010000006.1:0-223947 GCF_044542515.1 Rhodococcus sp. NPDC078407
GATCCATCACTACAATCACCACCGACCCCACACAGGCATCGGCGGTAAGTCACCCATCGAGCGACTCACCGTCCACAACCTCCCCGGGAAGAACAGCTAGCTGAACACCACGGTCTTGCGGCCGTGCACCAGCACTCGGTCCTCCAGGTGCCATCGCAGACCACGGGAGAGCACCAGCTTCTCGATGTCGCGGCCCTGACGCACCATGTCGGTGATCTCGTCGGAATGATCGACGCGGATGACGTCCTGCTCGATGATCGGACCTGCGTCGAGCTCGGCCGTCACGTAGTGGCACGTAGCACCGATCAGTTTGACGCCCCGAGCGAACGCCTGATGGTACGGGCGCGCGCCGACGAACGACGGCAGGAAGCTGTGGTGGATGTTGATCGCCCGGCCTGCCCAGTGGGTGCACAAGGACTCCGGAAGTACCTGCATGAAGCGGGCCAGCACCACCGCGTGGGGGTCGTAGGAGTCGACCAGTGAGCGCACCTTCTCGAAGGCGGGCCCGCGCTCGGCCGGATCTTTCGCGAACTCGACGTGATGGAACGGTGTGCCGTGTGCGGCAGCGATCGGTTCGAGTGACTTGTGGTTGCCGATCACCGCGGAGATCTGGGCGGGCAGTTCGCCGCCCGCGGCGCGTCCGAGCAGGTCGTGCAAGCAATGCGCTTCCTTGCTGACGAGCAGAACCACGCGCTTGGGTTCGCCCGAATCGTGCAGCGCCCATTCGGTTTCCGGCCCCAGCTCGGCGGCCACCTCGGCGAACCGTGCACGCAGATCCTCGACGCTCAGGCTCACCGACGATGCGCGCACTGCCTGCCGGGTGAAGAACCAACCGGTGTCGGGATCGGCGTGATAGGCGGCCTCGACGATCCAACCGCCGACGTCGGCGAGGAAGGTCGAGATGCGGGCGACGATGCCCGTCTTGTCGGGGCAACCGAGGGACAGAACGTAGCGGCGATCCTCGGACACGGAAGAACTCATGCCGAGGATTCTCTCAGGGCGTGCGAACTCCGGTTGCCACCAGTGTCCCGAGATCGATCGAATCAATGCCGCGCTCGGTGAGCAGCGCGGCGAACTCCCTCCGGATCTGCGCGCGGGCTGCGTCGTCGAACGGGTCCAATGCGCCCCGCATCGCACTGCCCAGCACCAGATCCCACACGAACGATTCCGTCGCCGGTACGTGATTGGACAGCTCTACGACCCGCACATCGGACGCGCCGGCGGCCGCGAGCCAGGCCTCGAGGAGATCCGCCGTCTCCATCCGCCGGATCGGATGCTTGTCGTACCCGTCCTGCGCG
Source organism: Rhodococcus sp. NPDC078407 (assembly GCF_044542515.1). NCBI lineage: Bacteria > Bacillati > Actinomycetota > Actinomycetes > Mycobacteriales > Nocardiaceae > Rhodococcus > Rhodococcus sp. NPDC078407. The sequence continues at coordinate 1,299 of NZ_JBITUQ010000006.1, forward strand.
AGTGGCCCGTCGTGCTCGCTCGGCCCCGAGTGGGCAGCGATCACCTCGAAGAACGTGCCCGCGAATGCCTCGATCGCACCCTTGCGCCACACCGTCACCCCGACGCGACCGCCCGGACGAACCAGAGACACCATCCGCGCGAAATCGGCCTCCGGATCGGGGAGAAAGAAGATGCCGTACGAGCACACCAGCGCGTCGTATCCGGCGTCGGGAACTGTCGACGGCGGTTGCCACTCGGTGGCGTCGGCGACGACGAAGTCGATGTTGCGCAGGGCCCGATCGGTTGCCTTCAGCCGGCCCACCTCCAACAGGTCGTCGGCGAGGTCGATGGCGTGCACGATGCCGTCGGGACCGACTGCGGCCGCCGCAGGGAGTGCCGACGCCCCGGTACCGGAGCACACGTCCAGCACGACGTCGCCGGTTGCCAACTCGAGCGCGAAGGCGAGCGACTGCCCGGCAGGTCCCCAGACCTGAGGCGTCAGAGTGTCGAATTCCCTGCTGGTGGCATTGAAGGTCGCGGCGAGCGAGGCGGCGGTCATGGACGAAAATCGTAGTCCGGCGAGGTGACGAAGGGCAGAGCTGTGAAAAGCTCGACGGCATGACACTCACCCGCGCCGCCCTCGCCGGAATGGTCGACCACACACTGCTCAAGCCCGAAGCGACCGAGGCCGACGTCGCCGCCCTCATCGAGGAGGGCCGCGAGCTCGGAGTGCTCGCCGTGTGCGTCTCCCCGTCGATGTTGCCCATTCGCGCCGAGGGAATGCTCACCGCCGTCGTCGCCGGATTCCCGTCGGGCAAGCATCATTCGTTGATCAAGGGATCCGAGGCGCGCCTCGCGGTGCAGCAGGGTGCCGACGAGGTCGACATGGTGATCGACGTGGGAGCGGCCATCGCGGGGGACTACAACGCGGTGCTGGCCGACATCGTCACCGTTCGCGAGGGCATCGCCGGGAGCGCTGTGCTGAAGGTGATCATCGAATCCGCAGCCCTGTCCGACGAGGCCATCGTCGAGGTCTGCCGCGCCGCCGAGAAGGCCGGTGCCGACTTCGTCAAGACCTCCACCGGATTCCACCCGGCCGGCGGCGCGAGCGTCGAGGCCGTGCGATTGATGGCGGACACCGTCGGCGGCCGACTGGGCGTCAAGGCCAGCGGCGGCATCCGTACGACGGAGGCCGCCCTGGCCATGATCGACGCGGGCGCAACGCGATTGGGACTCTCGGGAACGCGCGCGGTGTTGGACGGGCTGCAGTAGAGGGTCATGCGACCAGCGAGCAACCCTCGGAGGTCGGCTGATTCTGGTTCTGCTGCGTCGCCGGAATGGTGTACTGCCCGCCCTCGAGTGCGAGTTCGATGCCCGAATCGGTGACGGTCAGCGACGTCGGAGTCATGTCCAACGGGTAGGCCTGCAAGCTGTCGGTCAGCACTCCGACAACGGAGTCGACCAGATCGGTGGGGATGCCCAGACCGAGGATCGACGCGTCGACGGTCTGAAAATCGACCCGGCCGTCGGCGACCTGCGGCTTGACGGTCAGGTTCGCGAGCGCGCCGACGGCGAACTCGAGGGTGCCCGCGGAGGCGTCCGAGGTGACGCCCGAGACGATCGCGCCGATGCCCTGACTCTGCAGGGTGCGGGTGATGCCGTCGGTGGACCACGAGATATCCGCGCTCGAACTGCCGATGGTGCCGCCGGAGTCGGCGGTCCGTGTCAGATTCACGTCTTCCACCTCGGCATGGACGACCATTCCCTCGGCGGGTCCGAATCGCGCATCGTCGCTGTCGACGGTGACAGAGGAGACCTTCTTGTCCACCAGTGAGAGCAGTACCGGCTTGAGGCCGAGGCCGACCTCGACCTGGCTACCGAGCTCGGATTCGAGCTGTCCGGCGAGGCACGACTTGATCTGCTGACGCACGAACAACTCGCCACCGATGACAGCGAGGAGAAGGACCACGACGACGGAGACTGCGATCAACGGCACGGTGCTGCGCTTGGCTGTGGATGACATTCCCGGCAGTCTTCCTGACAATTCTGAGCAAGCTCTGTGAAACTCGCCGGGTATGTGGATTCGAGTCCAAACTTTGTGATGTGTAACACACAGTGACGTACGCTTGTTCCATGGGTACGACAGGACCGAGTGTGCAGGAACTGCACTCGCTCGCCACTCGTCAGGACGGCTACTTCACAGCCGAGCAGGCCGCAGAGCTCGGCTTCGACTCGGCGATGGTGCGCGTCAACCTGGCAACCGATACGTGGACACGCGTCGAGCGGAACCTGTTCCGACTCGGCCAGTGGCCGCGCAGCGAACTCGAAGTGTTCGCCATGTGGTGCGCGTGGTTCGGCGGCGAGGCAGTGATCTCGCACCAGAGCGCCGCCGAGCTACACGGATTCGGCCATCTGCACCCGCAGTTCGTGCACGTCTGCGCATTCGGCGACCTGAGACTGACCGACACCCGTCTCGCAGTCCATCGCCTGCGACTCGAGCCTCGTGACGTCGAATCGGCCGGGACGTTCAACATCACCACGCCCGTGCGGACGGTGCTCGACCTCGCTGCGGGCGGCATCTCGCAGATCACCCTGGACGAAGTGGTGTGCGACGCGGTCGCCATCGGCCGAGTCGACCCGCAGGCGCTCTACTCCGAGGCCGGCAGCAACACCGATCGAGTGGCCGAACGCGTCGAACTGGCACTGTCCGCCTGTACGTAGGCGCGAAATCGGGTGCAGCCGACCGCGCTCAGCGCGGTCAGGTGCACCCGATTCACGTTGCGGGGGCGACCGTCGACCAGGGCACCGTGAGCACGTTGTCACGCATCCGGCGGCGGGGGAGAGTGATCGGAAGACCCTGTTCGGCAAGGATGTTCACAGCAGCGCGCCAGCGCAGTCGGGGTCCGAAGGGCGCGAGGGGAGCCGACACCGACCACGCTCGATCGGCGCGCTGCAGTAGATCGTGGATCAGCTCGCCCTCGATGTTGCGGTGTATCAACACCTTCGGAAGCCGCTCGGCGATGTCCGACGGCGTCTCGACATCGAACGGATCCCAGGCCAAAGTCAGCGACCGCGGCCCGTCGGCGTCGAGCAGCACCCAGGCGCAGCGTCGACCCAACTCGTCGCAGGTACCGTCCACCAACAGGCCGCCGGGTGCCAGGCCCGACAGTATTCGCTGCCAGGCACCGGGCACCGCATCCTCCGGATATTGGCGCAATACATTGAAGGCCCGCACCAGGTTCGGGCGAAGACCCGCCAACTCGAAACCGCCGCGGGCGAACTCCACGCCGGCACTCCCAGGGACGACGCGGGCAGGGTCGATCTCGAGGCCGGTCACGCGAAGATCTGGCCGGATCGTGCGCAATCGACCGGCCAGTTCGAGCGTCGTGTTCGGCATCGCTCCGTAGCCGAGGTCGACGACGAGGGGATCCGGTGACCCCAGCAGGACGCTTCGAACATCGGGGTCGTGCATCAACCAACGGTCGCTGCGACGCAATCGGTTGATGCCGGTGGTGCCGCGGGTGATGACGCCTTCGGGCTTGTTCAGGGCCTTGCTCAGGGCTAGGCGTTCTTCTCGAGCCAGTCGGCGGTCACTTCGCCTTCACCGCGCCACAGGTCGATGAGGTTGACCAACATCAGCTGCTCGAGCTTGCCGCCGATGAACGGCAGGAACACCTTGGCCTCCGAGGACGTGCGCAGGGTCGAGCCACCGTTGGTGGGGAACAGCGAGGTGGTGCCCTTGAGTGAGCCGGGCCCGGCCGGAATCGACGCGTCGTAGTGACCCGCGGTGGTTTCCCCGTACGCGTCGAAATGCACGTTGCGGGTGATGACCATGTCTTTCTTCATCACCGTCTGCGCGATGTCGGGCAGTTCGGTACGCGGGATGACGTGGTGCATGACGATGTCGATTCCGACGTCGGACACCTCGAAGCTCTTCAGCTCGTTCTCCGAGTACTTACGCATCTCCTCGATGCGCGCGTCCCAGTGATCGCGACTGGACAGCGCTGCGTAGACCTGCTGCGTCGAGTGGGTGAACCGGGCTGAGTAGTTCATTCGGCGAGCCATAGTGCGCCAGATTAGCCGTTCGTGTTGGCGGCGATCCAGTTACCGGTGAAGTCCTGTTCGTTGTCGATGAGGGCGAGGACCTGCTCGCTGATCATCGCCTCGATCTTGCCGCCGAAGATGGGGACCTTGACTTCGGTGGTGCCGGCCAGGGCGACGATCGTCGTCTCGCCCACGCCGTCGAGTGTGGTGGTGCCGGTGATACGCGCCGGCGCACCCTCGACGGTGGCTCCGAATCTGCCGTCGGCGTGGGTGCCGTCGAACGGTCCCCAACTTTCGGTGCGTTCGATGATGAGGTCGCCCTTCTTGAAGGCGGTGACCGCGGACGGCAGCTCTTCCTCGGGGACCGACTGGATCAGGACTACGTCGATGGTGCCGTCGCCGACGGTGATGCTCTTCACGCTGGCACCGGGGCCGCCGATCTGCTCGATGCGGTCCTTCCAGTACTGCTCTGATGTCAGTGCGGCGTGGACCTTGTCGGCGGAGGCGGGCACAGTCGAGCTGTGCTCAATGGGGCGAGGCATCCCCGCAGGTTACCGGGTGGCTGCCGCGCTTGTGCGCGACCGGTAGCGTGGAACTCCGTGCCTACTGCAATTTCGGAGCTCACCACCATTCGGGTGGGTGGCCCGGCTCGTGAATTCTGTGTCGCGGCAACCGGCGACGAGTTGGTGTCGCTGGTGCGCGACGCCGATCGCGCCGGAACGGACGTGCTAGTGGTCGGCGGCGGATCGAATCTGGTCGTCGGTGACGACGGGTTCGACGGCCGGGTGATCCAGGTGACCGGCTCGCGGCTGGACATCGACGGTGAGATCGTGACGGTCGACGCGGGCGTCGAGTGGGATGCCGTCGTACAGGCGACGATCGATGCGGGCCTGTCCGGGATGGAGGCGCTGTCCGGAATCCCTGGCACGACCGGCGCGACGCCGATTCAGAACGTGGGAGCCTACGGCGCGTCGACGTCGGAATTGCTGCACAGCCTCACCGTGTACGACCGGGAAACCGAAGCGACGGCGGTGTGGACGCCGGAACAGTGCGGCTTCGGAACGCATCGGTCGTCGGTGTTCAAGCGTTCCTCGCGTTACGTGATTCTGGATGTGACGTTCGCGTTGAAGAAGACCACCGAATCGCTGCCGGTGCGCTATGCGGCGTTGTCGGAGCGACTCGATGTTCAGATCGGTGACGTCGTGCCGGTGCCGGATGTACGCGCAGCCGTACTGGCTCTGCGCGGCGAGCGCGGGATGGTGCTCGACGCGGCCGATCACGACACGTGGAGCGTCGGTTCGTTCTTTCTCAATCCCGTATTGCCGGACGTGCCCGAGCAGGCCGCCCATGCGCCCAGCTTTCCCGACCCCGCCGGTACGAAGATTCCGGCCGCCTGGCTCATTCAGAACTCCGGATTCCCGCGGGGTTACGGCACCGAGTTCGGCCGCGGTACCGCTGCCCTGTCGACCAAGCACGTACTGGCGATCACCAACCGGGGCGGGGCCACAGCGTCGGACATCATGGCCCTCGCCGCGCACGTCCGAGACGGTGTACGAGAGAAGTTCGGGGTCACGTTGACGCCCGAGTGTGACCTCGTCAACTGCGCACTGGGTTAGTTCCGCCCGAAACGGCGCATACGATGGAGCTTTGCAAGTAAGAGCTCGTAGGAGGTAAATCAGTGCAGGTCACCAGCGTGGGACATGCGGGATTCCATATTCGGACCGACGCCGGGAGCATCCTGTGCGATCCGTGGGTGAACCCGTCGTTCTACGCATCGTGGTTCCCGTTCCCGGACAACTCCGGCCTGGACTGGGACGCACTCGGTGATTGCGACTATCTCTACGTCTCGCACCTGCACAAGGATCACTTCGATCCGAAGAATCTGGCCGAGCACGTCAACAAGGACGCCACAGTTCTGCTGCCGGACTACCCCGTGCCGGACCTCAAGCACGAGCTCGAGAAGCTGGGCTTCCACAAGTTCTACGAGACGACGGACTCGGTCAAGCACACGATCTCGGGACCCAAGGGCGATCTCGACATCATGATCATCGCGTTGCGCGCACCGGCAGACGGTCCGATCGGCGACTCGGGTCTCGTGGTCTCCGACGGCAAGACCGTCGCGTTCAACATGAACGACGCGCGGCCGGTGGATCTGGACATGATGACCGAGCAGTTCGGTCCCGTGGACGTGCACATGCTGCAGTACTCGGGTGCCATCTGGTACCCGATGGTCTACGACATGGTCTCGCGCGCGAAGAAGAACTTCGGTATCCAGAAGCGTCAGCGGCAGATGGATCGAGCACGGCAGTACATCGAGCAGGTCGGCTCCACCTGGGTCATTCCGTCGGCAGGCCCGCCGTGTTTTCTCGACGACGACCTGCGCTCGCTCAACGACGTCTACGGCGACCCGGCCAACGTGTTCCCGGACCAGATGGTGTTTCTCGAACAGATGCGTCTGCACGGGCACGACAAGGGTCTGCTGATGATGCCGGGCACCGCCGCCACCTTCGACGGTTCCGAACTGCTCTCGCACGAGCACCCGATCCCGACGGCCGAGGTGGAGGCCATCTTCACCACCGGCAAGGCCGACTACATCGAGGCCTACGCCCAGCGTCAGGAGTCGGTGATCGCCGCGGAGAAGGCAGCGTGGGCTCCGGCCGAGGGCGAGCCGCTGCTGGGTCCGTTGCGGGGCCTGTTCGAGCCGATCATGGCGCAGACCGACCTCATCTGCGATGGCATCGGATATCCGGTCGGTATCACCATGGGTGACGAAACCGTTGTGCTCGATTTTCCGAAACGAATAGTGCGCGAAACGATTTCGAACGAGAAGTTCCGGTACAGCTTCACGATTCCGGCAGAATTGGTACGCACCGCGGTGCGAGATCAAGAGCCGGACTGGGTCAACTCGATCTTCCTGTCCACCCGTTTCCGCGCCCGACGCGTCGGTGGATACAACGAGTTCCTCTACACGTTCTTCAAGTGCCTCACCGATGAACGCATCGCGTACGCCGACGGCTGGTTCTCCGAGGCGCACGACGACACCGCCACCATCACGATGGGCGGCTACGAGATACAGCGTCGGTGCCCGCACCTGAAGGCCGATCTGACGAAGTTCGGCATCGTCGAGGGCAAGAAGCTCACCTGCAACCTTCATGGTTGGGACTGGAACCTGGAAACCGGTCGCTGCCTCACCTCGAAGGGGCACGAGCTGCGCTCGCAGAAGATCTGACTCGTTCGGCGGTTTGCTGTGAAACTGCCCGCAAAACCTCTCCGAAAAGTGGGGTAGTTCGCAGACGCAGGTACGTTGGACAACGTGCATGAGCAGGTAGAACAGACAAAACGGACGCGTGCGGTGTGGTTGATCGCCGTGCTCGTCGCCTTGGTAGCACTCGTGGCAGGCTGCACTGTCGGATCGGGCGAGGGCGGCTCGGGTGCCGCAGCCCCCACCACCGAGGCTGCTCCGGTCGCGCAGGTCACCGAGAGCCCGGTCGCAGGTGCAGTCGACGTCAGCCCCGTCGCGCCGATTTCGGTCTCCGTGGCCGACGGAACGCTCACCCAGGTGGCGTTGACCAACCCCGACGGCAAGGTCGTCCAGGGCGCGCTCTCGCCCGACAAGACCTCGTACGCCATCACCGAACCGCTCGGGTACGGAGTGCAGTACACCTGGTCCGGTTCGGCCCTGGGCAGCGACAACAAGGCCGTCGACATCACCGGTGCCTTCACCACCGTCGAACCCGACAGCCGAACCTCGGTGAGCACCAACATCGGCGACGGCCAGGAAGTCGGGATCGCCGCCCCGATCATCCTGCAGTTCGACTCGGCCATCGCGGACAAGGCAGCCGTCGAGAAGGCGTTGACGGTGACCACCAACCCGCCGACGCCCGGCGCATGGGCCTGGTTCCCCGACGACAACGGCTCACGCATCCACTGGCGGCCCACCAACTATTGGGCTCCCGGAACCACTGTGAACGTTCAGGCGAACCTGTACGGCGTGAACTACGGAGACGGCGCATACGGAGCCGACGACGTCACTCTCGACTTCAGTATCGGACGCAGCCAGGTCGTCATCGCCGACGCCACCAGCCACCGCATGCAGGTGGTCCGCGACGGCGCGACGATCATGGACATTCCCGTCAGCTACGGCGAAGGGAACGAGGACCGCAACGTCACCCGCAGCGGCATCCATGTCGTCACCGAAAAGCACGAGGACTTCCTGATGTCCAACCCGCCGTTCTACGAGAACGTCCGCGAGCGCTGGGCGGTGCGGATCTCCAACAACGGAGAATTCATCCACGCCAATCCGCTGACCACCGGCGTGCAGGGCGCGTCCAACGTCACCAACGGCTGCATCAACCTCTCCGACGCCGACGCGCAGCAGTACTTCCAGACGGCGATGTACGGCGACCCCGTCGAGGTCACCGGAACTCGCATCGACCTCTCGGCGGCAGACGGTGACCTGTACGACTGGGCCATCGACTGGCCGACGTGGGAGTCGATGAGTGCGGCGTAGCCGCAGTGGCGTGGTTATGTACCCCAGGGGGCACTTAACCGCACCACTGCCGAAGGCATTTACTTGCGGGAGAAGCGCCCCGGACCCGCCTGATCGCGCGGCTTGATGATGATCTGATCCAGGTTGACGTGTGACGGACGCGACGCGACGAAGCCGATCACCTCGGCGATGTCGCTCGCGACCAATGGTGTGATGCCTTGATAGACCGCGTCGGCCTTGGCAGCGTCACCGTCGAACCGGACGAGCGAGAACTCGGTTTCGACGGCACCCGGCGCAACCTCGGTCAACCGCACCGGCTTGCCCAGCAGCTCGCCGCGCAACGTCCGATGCAGCACTGCCTGAGCATGTTTGGCGGAGGTGTAGCCCGAACCGTTGTCGTAGGCCTCGAACGCGGCGACGGAGGTGATGGTCACGATCAGGCCGTCACCGGAGTCGATCAGCTTGGGCAGCAACGACTTTGTCACCCGCAATGTACCGAGCACGTTGGATTCCCACATCCAGCGCCAGTCGTCGAGGTCGGCATCGATCACCGGGGCCAGGCCTTTCGCTCCGCCGGCATTGTTGATCAACACATCGACGCGGGGAACGACCGCGGTGAAGGCAGCGACCGAATCCTCGTCCGTCACATCGAGTTCCAGAGCAGTACCACCGATCTCCGACGCCAACTCCTCGAGCCGGTCGAGTCGGCGGGCACCGATCACGACGTGAAATCCGTCGGCGGCGAGTTGGCGGGCGGTGGCCGCGCCGATGCCGGAGCTCGCTCCGGTGACGACGGCGATTCGGGCATCGGGGGAAATCTGTTCGGACGAGGTCATGGCGAAATTCTATGCCCGACGTGCCCTGTGCCTTCCTGGGCCCGATTGGACATCGAACGCGAGGGTGCTAATTTTGGGTTCATGTCCGCCAGCGAGACCACCGCGATGCGGGTCACCTATGTGACCGCGTCCCTCGGTGCTCGCTTGCCGCGTCCTCGGGAACTGTGTTGTCTCGGCCAAGGAACCTGTCTCTAGCTTCATCCAGCTACGGACAGTCGATTCGCGTGTCGTGGTCTTCGCTGACCACTGTGCCCGCCCCTTGACCTGCATCACTTCGCGCCGTCCTCGTTGTTCGTCTCGCGACGACGGTCTCCACTGCTGAGGATTCACGACCGATGTCCGTAACCACACTGCACCACCTCTCCGGTTCCACCTCCCTGCGGTCTCTCGCGGGGCCACGACCACGCGTTCAGCTGATTCCGCCCGATCTCAGGATCGTCGAAAGTCCTGCTGCCTCGGTCCTGCGGGTGGCCTGCGTCGACGGCCCGATATCGCGCGACAGTGCCGCCCGCACAACAGGATTGAGCATCGCCACGGTCAATCGTCAGGTATCGGCCCTGCTCGGTGTCGGTCTGCTGCGCGAGCGTGCGGATCTGACGGCATCGGGGGCGATCGGGCGGCCCCGCGTGCCGTTCGAGGTGAACCACGAACCGTTCTCGACGATCGGCATCCACATCGGTGCCGTCGTCACCGGCATCACCGTCAGCGATCTACGTGGAGGGATCGTCGGCGCTGTCGAAATCCCGACGCCCAATGGATCTTCCGAGTCGGCGTTGGCCTCGATCACGCGTAGTGCCGGTGCCTTCGCGAGGCGGTGGCATCGCCGCACGCCGCTGTGGGTCGGGGTGGCTATCGGCGGCCGCGTCGACACCTCCAGCGGCACAGTCGGTCACCCGCGACTGGGGTGGGAGAACGGCCGGGTCGCCGGCATCGTCGGCGGCGGATTGGGGCTGCCCATCTCGGTTTCCGGGCACGTCGAGGCAATGGCGGCCTCGGAGTTGTTGCTCGCACCTCGGTTGTCCGACGGCGCGGCAGCGCAGAACGCGAGCGGAACTTCCCTCTACTTCTACGCACGCGAAACCGCCGGCATGGCGCTGACGATCGACGGCCGCGTGCACACCCCGGCGAGCGGACCCGGGTCCATCGCACACCTGCCCACCGGATCGTCGGCACTGTGCGGATGCGGCAACAGGGGTTGCCTCGAGGCCTCGATCAGCGATCGAGCCGTCGTCGCTGCTGCTCTCGACCGCAGAATCGTTACAGCGCAAGCACGTCCGACCATCGCTGCGGTGTATCAGGCAGCACAGGACGGTTCGGCGGCGGCTCACGAACTGCTTGTCGAACGCGCTCGAATACTGGGCCGGACGGTGGCGCTGCTGCGCGACATGTTCAACCCGGATCGCGTCGTACTCGGGGGTCAGGCGTTCACCGCGTACCCGGCCGGAATCCCCTACGTGGGAGAGGCATTCACTGCGCGTTCGACCCTGCCGCGCCGGGATATTCGCGTCACCGGATTCGGCGACAGGGTGCAGGAGTACGCCGCGACGGTGGTGTCTCTGAGCTCGCTCTACTCGGATCCGCTCGCGTCGATACGCAGGGCTGCCGCGTAGGTTCACCAACTATGAGCAAGCCCGATACGACCACCCCTGCAGCAGGACCGATTCGTCAGGCCGACGGCATCGATGGAGCCAATATCGTCTACCGCGTCAGCGGTGACCCCGCGGCGAGGCCGCTGATCCTGTTGCACGGATGGGCGCAGAGCTCGGCGTGCTGGGGCGAGGGGCTGTTGGCGAACCTGGCCGAGCGCTATCGCGTCATCGCCGTCGACCTGCGGGGTCACGGTTACTCCGATGCGCCGGCCGCCGGGTACGACGACTCGAAGATCTGGGCCGGAGACGTCGACGCGGTGCTCGCTGCCGAGGGCATCACCGCCGGGGCGGTGTTGCTGGCCTGGTCTTACGGCGGCTTGGTGATCTGTGACTACCTCGCCGAACACGGGTCCGACGCAGTGGCGGGCATCGTGCTGGTCGGCGCGATCACCAGCATCGGTAGGGGAGAAGCAGGCGGACGCGTGGGGACGGCAATGCGGGCGGCGATCCCCGGTGCGATGGCCGAGGAGCCCCGCGTCGCCATCAAAGCGCTCGGTAGCTTCGGGCATGCTCTTACCGGCCCCACGGAGGGGAAAGGTACCGAGGCGCAGGCCCTGTTCGGGTTGACGCTGTCCACCCGGCCCCGAGTGCGCGCTGCCTTGTTCGATCGGGCCGTCGGGCACGACGACCTGCTTCGCACCCTCGACGTGCCGGCGTTGGTACTGCACGGAACCGAGGACACCGTCGTCGACGTCTCCGCCGGCCGTCACGCGGCGGAGCTGATTCCCGCTGCCGTGGCGTCGTACTGGGAAGGCGTAAATCACGGGCCTTTCGTCGCAGATCCGGAGAGGTTCTTCACCGAGGTCAGCAAGTTCGTGGACGGTCTGAGCCTGCCCGGTCGTCTGAAGGGGTAGTTATCGAGACGTAATGTGGAGGAGTGCACACTGAAGGAGTGACTGGACACCAGCTGAGCAGGGTCGCTGTGTTGTCCTTGCATACCTCCCCCCTCGCGCAACCTGGAACGGGTGACGCCGGCGGAATGAACGTCTACGTGTTGCAGAGTGCCAAAGAGCTGGCCAAGCGGGGTGTCGAGGTCGAGATTTTCACCCGGGCGACGTCGTCGACCGATGCCCCTGTGGTCGAGGCCGCGCCGGGAGTGCTGGTGCGCAACATCGTCGCAGGTCCGTTCGAGGGGCTGGACAAACACGATCTGCCCACCCAACTGTGCGCGTTCGCGGCCGGGGTGTTGCGTGAGGAAGCGCGGCACGAGCCGGGCTACTACGACCTGGTGCATTCGCACTACTGGCTCTCGGGGCAAGTGGGCTGGCTCGCTCGCGATCGGTGGGGAGTGCCGCTGGTACACACCGCGCACACTCTCGCCGCCGTGAAGAACGCGTCCCTGGCGCACGGCGACTCACCGGAGCCCGCGGCGCGCCAGATCGGCGAGCAGCAAGTGGTGGCCGAGGCAGACCGGCTGATCGCCAACACCACCGAAGAAGCGAAATCCCTCGTCGAGATCTACGGGGCCTCGCAAGACTCGATCGACGTGGTTGCGCCGGGAGCCGATCTGGCGCAATACAATCCGGGGAACAAGCTCGCGGCTCGCGCCGAGTTGGGTCTGAACCCCGACGAGTCGATCGTCGCATTCGTCGGACGCATCCAACCGCTCAAGGCTCCGGACGTGCTCATTGCGGCCGCGGCCGAAGTGCTACAGCGAGAGCCCTCGTCGCCGCTTCGGGTACTCATCGTCGGCGGGCCGTCGGGCAGCGGGTTGGATCGGCCCGACAGCCTCATCGATCTGGCCGACAGCCTCGGTATCGCTGCGCGGGTGACGTTCATGCCGCCGCAACCGTCGTCGAAGCTGGCACAGATCTACCGCGCCGCGGATGTCGTTGCGGTGCCGAGTTACAACGAATCGTTCGGTCTGGTCGCGATCGAGGCACAGGCCTGCGGAACGCCGGTGTTGGCAGCCGATGTCGGCGGTCTCGGTGTGGCCGTGCGATCGGGTGAGACCGGTCGGCTGGTGCAGGGCCATCGCATTGAGGATTGGGCCGATGCGCTCGCGTCCATGCTCTCGGATCGAGTTGCGTTGGCGGACATGGCAAGTGCTGCACCGCGGCATGCGGAGAACTTCTCGTGGGAGCACACCGCGGACGGCCTCATCGAGAGTTACCGCCAGGCCGAATTCCACTTCGATCGCGGCGAGGCACCGAGCGAGTTCTCGCCGCGACGCGTCCGAGGATTGTCGAAACTACGCAGATCGGGAGCAGTGACTGCATGAGCGAGACCGCCGAACTGATCGACCGGGTCCTGAAGGATCGCGAACTGGACTTCACGCGGCGCGGTGAGGTGTTCACCGTCGAACTGCCCGGGGAACGCAAACTGAAGACGACGACGATGCTGACCGTCGGGCATCACGGGGTGCGCATCGAAGCGTTCGTCTGCCGCAAGCCCGACGAGAACTTCGAGGGCGTCTACAAGTACCTGCTGCGTCGAAACCGTCGTCTCTACGGGGTGCATTACACGATCGACAAGGTCGGCGACATCTATCTCGTTGGCCGAATGTCGTTGCGCGCTGTCGACGGTGACGAACTGGATCGCATCTTCGGGCAGACCCTCGAGGCCGCCGACGGCGACTTCAACGTGCTGCTCGAGCTGGGGTTCGCGGAGTCCATCAAACGTGAATGGGCCTGGCGGGTCTCGCGCGGCGAATCGTTGGCGAACCTGAAGGCGTTCGAGCATCTGGTGGAAGCAGACAAGGCCGAGCAAGCGTAACTCGCTCGAAATGGGTCGGGGTCGCCGCCCGTAACGTCCGGTTCCTAGCCTGACATCCATGACCAGGCCTGAAGACGCTCGCCCGCCGGTGCTGCAGATGTTCGGTTACGGCCTGCAGTACATTCTCTCCATGTTCGGCGGCGTCATCGCCGTCCCCATCATTGTCGGTGGAGCAGCCGGATTGTCCGGAGCCGACCAAGCGCTGTTGATCTCGTGCGCCCTGTTCGTCAGCGGCCTGGCCACGGTATTGCAGACCGTCGGCATTCCGTTCTTCGGCTCGCAATTGCCACTCGTACAGGGAATTTCGTTCGCTTCCGTCTCGACTGTGCTGACGATCATCGGCAGTGCCGAAGACGGACGAACCGGTTTGCGCACCGTTCTCGGTGCCGTGCTGGTGGCCGCGCTGATCGGTTTGGCCATCGCGCCGTTCTTCTCGAAGGTCATCCGCTTCTTTCCGCCGCTGGTGACCGGCAGCATCATCACCGTGATCGGTCTGTCTTTGATGCCGGTCGCGGCGCGGTGGATCACCGGCCAGGAAATGGTGGGCGGGGCCCCGAACCCGAACTACCTCGACCCGGCCAACATCGGGTTGGCGATGTTCACCCTCCTCGCGGTGCTGGTGATGACCAAGATTCCCGGGCTGTCGCGATTGTCGATCCTGCTCGGACTCGTCGTGGGGACCATCGCGGCGCTGATCGTCGGCAAGACGGACTTCGGCGGTGTCGGTGAGGCGTCCGTGGTGGCCGTACCGACGCCGTTCGCGTTCGGGTCACCGATCTTCGCCGTCGGCGCGATCCTGTCGATGACCATCGTGATCCTGGTGATCATGGTCGAGACCACCGCAGACATCCTCGCCGTCGGTGAGGTCGTCGGAACCGACGTCGACTCCAAGCGCGTCGGCGACGGTCTGCGCGCCGACATGGTGTCCTCGGCCGTCGCCCCGATCTTCAACACATTCCCGGCCACAGCGTTCGCGCAGAACGTGGGACTGGTGGCGATGACGGGCATCAAGAGCCGGTTCGTCGTCGCCGTGGGTGGCGGCGTGCTTGCGCTGCTGGGGCTTTCGCCCGTTCTCGCGGCCGTCGTGGGGGTCGTCCCGCTGCCGGTTCTGGGAGGTGCAGGCATCGCACTGTTCGGAACGGTCGCCGCCAGCGGAATCCGCACCCTCGGCAAGGTGAACTACGACAACAACTCCAACGTGGTCATCGTGGCCGTGACCTTGGCATTCGGCCTCATTCCCGTTGTAGCGAGCGACTTCTGGGACGAATTCCCGGACTGGTTCGTCACCATCTTCCACTCCGGAATCAGTGCCGCCAGCATCGTGGCGGTGGTGCTCAACGTATTCTTCAACGTATTCAAGCCCGGTACGCCACCGAACCCATCGGTGGTGGCAGCGGGGCCGGCAGTGATGGTGCGTGAGGACGAAGCGAAAGTGCTCCGTGAAGGCGGAAGCTTGCCCGACAAGAAGGCCTGAGTGAAATCCTGCGCACCCTCGCCCGCGCGAGTAGCGTCCCGAACCAGACGAAGTACATCTAAATTGGAGGACATCTTGTCATTCGTTACCCGCACGAGTACGCGGAAGGCAGCACTCGGCGGCGTCGCGTCGCTCGGTGCCATCGCCCTGATCGCAGGCTGTGGATCTGCTCCCGAAGACGAGGCCTCGGGCGGTGGCGGGTCGAGTGACTTCCTGCCCTGCATGGTCTCCGACAGCGGCGGGTTCGACGACAAGTCGTTCAACCAGCTCGGATTCGAGGGATTGACCGAGGCATCCGAGGAGCTCGGCGTCGAGCCCCGCACCGTCGAGTCCGCCTCGCCCACCGACTACGGCCCCAACATCAACAACCTCGTCGATCAGGGCTGCAACCTCATCGTCACCGTCGGATTCGATCTGGCCGACGCCACCAAGGTTGCCGCCGAGGCCAACTCCGACATCGACTTCGCGATCATCGACGACTCGACGATCGACCTGCCGAACGTCAAACCGTTGACCTACGACGCGTCGCAGTCCGCATTCCTCGCCGGCTATGCCGCCGCGAGCTACAGCACCACGGGAGTGGTCGGCACGTTCGGCGGCTCCCAGCTGCCCACCGTCACCATCTTCATGGACGGTTTCGCCGACGGCGTGAACTACTTCAACGAGCAGAAGGGCGAGCAGGTTCGAGTCATCGGCTGGGACGTGCCCTCGCAGAACGGCTCGTTCACCGGCGGGTTCACCGCCAACGAGGTTGCAAAGAACACCGCTCAGGGTCTGATCGACCAGAACGCCGACGTCATCTTCCCGGTCGGTGGACCCATCTATCAGAGTGCGGCGCAGGCCATTCGGGATTCCTCGCGTCCGGTCGCCCTGATCGGTGCCGACGCCGACGTATTCGAATCCGACCCCTCGGTCGGCGACCTGCTGCTCACGTCGGTGACCAAGGGCCTCAAGACCAGCGTCGACGAGGTCGTGGCCAACTCCGGCGCCGATGCGTTCGACAACACCCCGTACGTGGGCACGTTGGAGAACGACGGGGTGGGTATCGCACCGTTCCACGACTTCGAGTCCGAGGTCGATCCCGCGTTGCAGGGCGAGTTGGACACGATCAAGGCGGGCATCATCGACGGGTCCATCACCGTCGAGTCGCCGTCCGCACCCAACTAGTTCATGAAGCTCGAACTTCGCGGTATCACCAAACGATTCGGTTCGTTGATCGCCAACGACCACATTGATCTGAGCGTCGAATCCGGCGAGATCCACTGTCTCCTCGGCGAGAACGGTGCAGGCAAATCCACGTTGATGAACGTGCTCAGCGGCCTGTATCGCGCCGAGGAGGGCCAGATTCTGCTCGACGACGTCGAGCAGAATTTCGCCGGACCGGGCGAGGCGATGACCGCCGGCATCGGCATGGTGCATCAGCACTTCATGCTGATTCCGGTGTTCACCGTGGCCGAGAACATCGTGCTCGGTAACGAAACCACCTCGCTCGGTGGACGACTCGATCTCGTGGCAGCACGAAAGCTGGTACGAGAGATTTCCGCGAGGTTCGGCTTCGACCTCGATCCCGATGCTCTCGTCGACGATCTTCCGGTCGGCGTGCAGCAGCGGGTCGAGATCGTCAAAGCGCTCTCCCGTGAGGCCAAGGTGCTGGTGTTCGACGAGCCGACGGCCGTCCTGACGCCGCAGGAAACCGACGATCTGATGCGGATCATGCGGGAACTCGCGGCGTCGGGCACCACGATCGTCTTCATCACCCACAAGTTGCGCGAAGTCCGCGAAGTAGCCGACAAGATCACCGTCATCCGCCTCGGCAAGGTCGTCGGAGAAGCGGAGCCGACCGCCAGCAACACCGAGCTCGCTGCACTGATGGTGGGACGCGATGTGCAGCTGACCGTTTCGAAGGAACCGGCCACGCCTGGCGACGCGGCACTGGTGATCGAGAACCTGTCGGTGTTCGACTCCCAGGGCAACAAGACCGTCGACGACGTCAGCCTCGAGGTCGCGGCGGGCGAGATCCTGGCCATCGCCGGGGTGCAGGGCAATGGTCAGACCGAATTCGTCGAGGCGCTGCTCGGGTTGCAGGACAACGTATCCGGCTCGATCAGTCTCGACGGCAACTCGCTCGTGGGGTCGACGGTGCAGGACGTACTCGACGCAGGCGTCGGCTTCGTACCCGAAGACCGCACCTCCGATGGCCTGGTGGGCGAATTCTCCATCGCCGAGAACCTGATGCTCGATCGCTCGAACAGCATGCCGTTCGTCAGGCGCGGAGCGGTGCAGCGCGACTATCTGGACGCGTTCGCCTCGGAGAAGCTGACCGAGTTCGACGTGCGGGCACCTGGAATCGCCACCGCCGTCGGACGCCTGTCCGGTGGTAACCAGCAGAAGGTCGTGCTCGCGCGGGAACTGAGTCGCGATCTGCGACTGTTCGTCGCCGCCCAGCCGACTCGCGGAATCGACGTCGGATCTATCGAATTCGTGCACAAGCGCATCGTCGCCACCCGTGACTCGGGGATCCCGGTCATCGTGGTGTCGAGCGAACTCGATGAGGTTGCCGCACTGGCCGACCGCATCGCCGTCATGTATCGAGGAGCAATCGTGGGAATCGTCCCCGGGGATACGTCCCGCGAAACACTCGGATTGATGATGGGTGGTGAACGCGGTGAATAGTGCCGAGCAACCCTCGAAGTCTCATGTGGTGCTTCGGCAGATCTTCACCGGCAGCGCCATCATCTCGGTTCTTGCGGTACTGCTCGCATTGGTGGTCGGTGCCGTGCTCATCGCCGCTACCGACGACGGTGTTCAGGAGTCGGCGGGCTACTTCTTCTCTCGTCCCTCGGACATGTTGACGGCGATCTGGGATTCCGTGTCGGGAGCGTATTCATCGCTGTTCCAGGGTTCGGTGTACAACTTTCGGCGGCCGGGATTCGAGAACGGCATTCGTCCGCTCATGGAGACGCTGACGTTCGCCACTCCGTTGATCGTCGCGGGACTCGGTGTGGCACTTGCATTCCGAGTCGGAATGTTCAACATCGGTGGCCGAGGCCAGATGCTCATCGCCGCAGCGTGCGCAGGCTGGGTGGGATTCGGTGTGAATCTGCCGGCCGGACTGCACCTGCTGGTTGCCGTCCTCGCCGGTGTGCTGGGCGGCGCGGTGTGGGGCGGTATCGCCGGATTCCTCAAGGCGCGCACCGGCGCTCACGAAGTGATCGTCACCATCATGCTCAACTACATCGCTTTCTATCTCATCTCCTACCTGCTGCGCACACCCGGTGCGCTGCAGGCACCGGGATCGAACAACCCCAAGACCGCTCCCATCGCGTCGACTGCGGTGTTTCCCAAGCTCTTCGGCGACCGATACAGCCTGCACCTCGGATTCGTGCTGGTGATCCTCGTGACCGTCGCGGTGTGGTGGCTGCTCGAGCGATCGAGTCTCGGATTCCGCTTCCGCGCCGTCGGCGAGAATCCGCACGCCTCGCGCGTCGCCGGTATGAACGTCAACCGAATCTATCTGTACGCGATGATTCTGTCGGGTGCTTTGGTCGGCCTCGCCGGAGTTGCCCAGGTGTTGGGTACCGTCACCACCGGTTTCAGTGCTGACATCGACGCCGGAATCGGATTCGACGCCATCACCGTCGCACTGCTCGGGCGGTCGAAACCCTGGGGTGTGTTCGTTGCGGGAATCCTGTTCGGCGCGTTCAAGGCCGGCGGGTTCGCCATGCAGGCAGCCGAAGGCATCCCCATCGACATCGTGCTCGTCGTGCAGTCGGTGATCGTGTTGTTCATCGCCGCACCGCCACTGGTTCGAGCGGTGTTCCGACTGCCCAAACCGGGTGAAGAGCAGCTCGCGAAAGCCGAGACCGCGAAGGTGGGAGCACTGTGACCACCGCTACCTCTACTGATGCTCCCGCCGGGACGGGACTGGGGCGGAGCTGGAAGGTGCCGTCGATCCTCGGGGTCGTGACACTGCTCGCGCTGGTGCTGTTCGTCGTCAATCGAGGCTCGGGGACAAGCACATTCGCGCTCGCGTCGGAGGGCGATTTCTTCGCGTTGCCGGAAGTGAGCGTGCCGTCGTTCGGCACCGGCCTGGTCGTGGTCGCGGCGCTGGCCGTCATCACCGCGTACACGGCGATGCTCGCCTCGCAGTACCGCTCGACGCCGCTGTGGCTGTCGGCGGTGTTCGCAGTCCTGTTCGTGTTCGGATTCCTGGCCTGGGCAGCCGACGGTGAGACCATTCCGGTGCCCGGGTTGCTCATCGGCGCAGTCGCTCTCAGCACGCCGCTGATCTTCGGCGCGATGGGCGGGGTGATCTCCGAGCGTGTCGGCGTCATCAACATCGCCATCGAGGGCCAGCTGCTCGCAGGCGCGTTCGTCAGCGCCGTCGTCGCGTCGATCACCGGTTCTCCGTACGTCGCGCTGCTCGCTGCGCTGGTTGCGGGTGCGCTGACCGCATCACTGCTGGCGGTGTTCTCCATCCGCTACTTCGTCAACCAGGTCATCGTGGGTGTGGTGCTCAATGTCCTGGTCGTCGGACTGACGAGTTTCCTGTATTCGGTGGTGCTCACCAAGAACGCGGAGACACTCAACTCGCCACCGCGCTTCGCGCGCATCGACATTCCGGTGCTCTCGCAGATTCCGATTCTCGGGCCGGTGCTGTTTCGGCAGACACTCATCGTCTACCTGATGTACATCGCCGTCGCGCTCGTCTTCTTCGGGCTGTTCCACACCAAGTGGGGTCTGCGACTGCGCGCCGTCGGCGAACATCCGCAAGCTGCGGACACCGTCGGAATCAACGTCGCACGCACCCGGTTCTGGAACGTCTGCCTCGCCGGTGCCATCGCCGGACTCGGTGGTGCCTACTTCACGCTCGGTTCCGTCGGAGCGTTCGGCAAGGAGATGACAGCCGGTGCCGGCTACATCGCTCTCGCCGCGGTCATCTTCGGCCGCTGGGATCCGGTACGCGCGACGCTGGCTGCACTGCTGTTCGGATTCGCCTCGAATCTGCAGAACGTGCTCGGCATCATCGGGTCGCCGGTACCCAGCGAATTCATGCTGATGCTGCCGTATGTGGTCACTATTTTCGCGGTGGCCGGGCTGGTGGGACACGTGCGAGGACCGGCCGCTGCAGGCAAACCCTACGCGTCCCGAAGTTGACGGTTTCGCCATCTGACTCGGCGGTAGGGTCCTTGTCCGTTGTGACCGCTTTCACTGTAGGGTTCGATTCATTGTTGCCGCAGTTCTTCGAAGGAGAGCCATGAGTTTCCGCAGTCCCTTTCCCGATGTCGAGATTCCAGAGCTCAGCGTCTACGACTTCCTGTTCGGTTCCATCGCCGAGTCGGACCTCGACAAGCCGGCACTGATCGACGGCACGTCGGGCGACGTGACCACGTACAAGACCCTGATCGGTCAGATCGACGCCATCGCAGGAGCTCTCGCTGCGCGCGGACTCGCAGTGGGCGACGTCGTCGGACTGCACTCGCCCAACGTGCCCGCGTTCGCGTCGGTGCTGCACGGCATTCTCCGCGCCGGCGGAACCGCGACGACGATCAATGCCCTGTACACCGCCGAGGACATCGCCAAGCAGCTCACCGGCTCGGGCGCGAAGTTCCTGTTCACCGTCTCGCCGCTGTACCCGCAGGCCAAGGCCGCCGCGGAGAAGGTCGGCATCGACGCGGACCACGTCATCGTTCTGGACGGTGCCGAGGGGCATCCGAACCTGCGCGACCTGCTCACTCAGGGCGCACCTGCCCCCGAGGTCTCGTTCGATCCGGCCACGCACGTCGCAGTGCTGCCGTACTCCTCCGGTACGACGGGTGTGCCGAAGGGCGTCATCCTCACTCACCGCAACCTCGTCGCGAACGTGGCACAGATGGAACCGCGCGTGGGTATCGACAGCGACGACGCCATCCTGGCGCTGCTGCCGTTCTTCCACATCTACGGCCTCACAGTGCTGCTCAACATCGCGCTGAAGCTGCGTGCGCACCTGGTGACGATGCCGAAGTTCGACCTCGTCGAGTTCCTTCGGATCATCCAGGACCAGAAGCTGACCTACCTGTTCATCGCACCGCCGGTGGCCGTCGCGCTCGCCAAGCACCCGATGATCGATCAGTACGACCTGTCCAGCGTGCACACCATCTTCTCGGGTGCCGCGCCGCTGGACGAGGAACTCGGGAAGGCCGTCGCGAAGCGTCTGAACACACGGGTGCGTCAGGGCTACGGCATGAGCGAGCTCAGCCCCGTCAGCCACGCCATCCCGTTCGACCGCGACGACATGCCGCTCAGCTCGGTCGGCCTGCCACTGGCGAACACCGAGAACAAGCTCGTCGACCCCGGCACCGGCAACGAAATCGAGCTTCCCACAGAGGGATTGAGCGAGCCGGGCGAGCTGTGGGTCAAGGGACCGAACGTGATGGCGGGGTACCTCAACAATCCCTCCGCCACCGCGGAAACCCTGGACTCCGACGGTTACCTGCACACCGGTGACATCGCCGTGGCGGACCACGAGGGCGTCGTCTACATCGTCGACCGCCTCAAGGAACTGATCAAGTACAAGGGTTACCAGGTGCCCCCGGCCGAGCTCGAAGCACTGCTGCTCACGCACGACCAGGTCGCCGACGCCGCCGTCATCGGTGTGCTCGACGACGAGGGCGAGGAAATCCCCAAGGCATTCGTCGTCCGCCAGCAGGGGGCCACGATCGACGAGGAAGGCATCATCGCCTTCGTCTCCGAGCGCGTGTCGCCGCACAAGAAGGTACGACGCGTCGAGTTCATCGACACCGTGCCGAAGTCTGCGGCAGGCAAGATTCTGCGCAAGGACCTGCGGGCCGCGGAGGCCGGTAAGTAGGACTCTGTTACACGGGAACACCCCGTCCCACACTGTGTGGGGCGGGGTGTTGTGGTTCCGGCGCGTGGTGGAACCTCACACTCTTTTTCCTGACCGCGCGTCCCTGTTCTCGTTCTTTGCCAGGATGATCGTGAGACACGTCCTGGCCTGGGCGTGGGGAATCGAGATGCTTGTGATCGACATCGAGATCGGACGAACCACTACTGGCGGCCGGACGTTTCCGGTTGCGTTTCGGATCGCGTTCGTCGAGCAGTGGGACCTGTGCACCGATCATGGGGCAAAGGTTCGACTGCTCCGTGAGCACAACCTCGCCAAGTCGACCGTGCGGAACTGGCTCCGTAGTCGAGATGCGGGAGAATACAAAGCGCAGATGGCATCGGCAGCAGAGGAGAGGTCGCTTCGCCGCATGGAGAATTTCGACCGCGCTGAGTTCGACAAGTTGCGCAAAGAAAATCGAGAACTCAAACGCAAACTCGCCCAAAGTGAGGCGGTGCAAGAAATTTTGGGAAAAGCGTACGAGCTCTTGGAGGGAATCACCACGAGCTCGCCGGACGAGGACCCCACCGAGATTCCGGTAACACTACTGAGCGCGAGCGAATACGCACTGTGGCTAGAGCGCAACAAACTGTCCTGATAGCACTCGTCGGCGAACTCGTCGCAGCCGACGTCGGGGTCGGAAACGGATGCGAACTTGTCGGCATCCCGCGCTCGACCTACTACCGGATAGCCCACGATTACAACCACTACCGTCCGGTGACGAATCCGACTCCACACAACAATCGACACCAGCCGGCCGCGCTCACCGCACCTGAACGTACGACGGTTGTGTCGGTACTGGAAGAGGACGAGTACGCCGATCTGTCTGTGGTGCAAACATATTGGCGCGCTTTCGACTCCGAGAAAGTCGACTGCAGTGAACGTACCTTCTACCGGATCGCCGCCTCACAGGGTTTAGTGGGCGATCGGCGACGCAGCAAACTGGGCGGCCTCGTTCAGCACCGCAGCAAGCCGATCGTGCACGCCGGCGACGTCGGTGAATTGTGGTCCTGGGATGTCACAGAACTCCGCGGCCCGAGGACACAAGACCGATACAGGCTGTACTTGGCAATCGACGTGTTCTCCCGCTACCCGGTCGGCTGGCGTATTGAATACAACGAAAGCTCCGACTTGGCGGTCGAGATGTTCGCCCGCGCAGTCGAACAATTCGGCGCACCGAGAGGAGTGCATGCAGACAACGGCGCGGTGATGCGATCGGATGCCCTCGTCACATCATTGGTCGAAAAGAACATCGTGCCTACCTACTCACGGCCCCGAGTCAGCGACGACAACCCATTCTCGGAGTCGCTGTTCAAAACCATCAAATACGACCTCAACTGCCCACACCACTTCGTCGACATCGACCACGCGCGCACGTGGACAACAGAATTCCTGCACCGCTACGCCACTGAGCACCGCCACAGCGGTCTCGGCCGGCACACCCCGCACGAGGTGCACACCGGGATCGCCGCTGACACTCAACATCGACGCCAGCGTGCACTCGACCGCGCGTACGTCAACCACCCCGAACGCTATCGGTCGCGACCGACAGCCCCCGACCTCCCCGGACCCACCGGGATCAACACCAATCTGTCTCAGACAGGTTGACAACTTCCGTGATCACGGGCGCGCGGTTGGCACAAAGGGTGTGAGGTTGCCGCAATTTCCCGCCCCGCATGACTTAGTCTGCGTTCGTGAATCTCCCTGTTGCCCGTTTGGTTCCGATGCGACCGCGCGACCCGAACGAACCGCATCGCTCGGCGAGTCCACTCGAATTGTTCTTCGACCTCGTGTTCGTGGTGGCCGTGAGTATCGCCGCGGTGCAGCTCCATCACGCGCTCACCGAGAACCACGTCGCCGACGGTCTGCTCAGTTACACGCTCGTGTTCTTCGCGATCTGGTGGGCGTGGATGAACTTCACGTGGTTCGCCACGTCGTTCGACACCGACGACTGGCTGTACCGAACGTTGACCGTCGTGCAGATGGCCGGTGTGCTCGTACTGGCAGCGGGCGTCGAAACAGCCTTCAACGACCACAATTTCACCATCGTGGTGCTCGGCTACGTCCTGATGCGCGTGGCCATGGTGACGCAATGGGTCCGAGCATCACGGTCGAGCGAATACAAGAAGACCGCACTGACGTACGCGACGGGCATCGCGGGAGTGCAGGTTCTCTGGATTCTCTGGCTGGTGTTGTTCGACGGCACGGCCGCCGTCATCGTGTTCTTCGTACTGGCCGCAGCGGAGATGTCTGTTCCCCTGATCGCCGAACGCTACGGCGCGACCCCCTGGCACCCGCACCACATCACCGAACGCTACGGGCTGTTCACCCTGATCCTGCTCGGCGAAAGCCTGCTCGCGTCGGCCAACGCCATCATCGAAGCGCTGCACGACGAGACGGCCCTGGCCCCGTTGATCTCGATCTCCGTACTCACCCTCGTCGTCACCGCGAGCCTGTGGTGGATCTACTTCTGGCCGCCGCATCATCGCGCAATCGGAAACCTCGGCAATTCCCTCGTCTACGGATACGCGCACTACTTCATCTTCGCGGCCGCGGGCGCGTTCTCGGCCGGCATCGAGGTCGAGATCGATGTGCTCACCGAACACAGCAAACTCGGCGACGTCGCCGCGTCGTTCACGGTGACGATCCCGATCGCGGTGTTCGTGCTTGGAGTCTGGCTCATTGCTATCCGCGCCCACGCCGACCGCGTCGTCAACATCGCGGTTCCGGCCGGTGCCCTGCTCGTGTTGCTCGACCCGATCATCCCCGTCCCGATCACCCTCACCGCAGTCGTCATGGTCGTCGTCGTCGCGGTCCTGGTCGCACGCGGGCCAACACGTGAAGAGCATGAGAAACTGACCGCATGAGTATCGGAACCCTGATTCTGCTTCGTCACGGCGAGAGCGAATGGAACGCGTCCAACCAGTTCACCGGCTGGGTCGACGTGAAACTGACCGAGAAGGGCGAAGCCGAGGGCAAGCGCGCCGGCCAGCTCCTCGCCGAGGCGGGCGTCCTGCCCGACCTGCTGTACACCTCGCTGTTGCGCCGCGCCATCAGCACCGCAAATCTTGCCCTCGACGCGGCCGAGCGGCACTGGATCCCCGTCGTACGCGATTGGCGTCTGAACGAGCGGCACTACGGCGCACTGCAGGGCCTGAACAAGGCGGAGACCAAGGACAAGTACGGCGACGAGCAGTTCATGCTGTGGCGTCGTAGCTACGACACCCCGCCGCCCGCGATCGAGGTCGGCAGCGAGTACAGCCAGGATGCCGATCCCCGTTACGCGGAGTTGGACAGTGTTCCGCTGACCGAATGCCTCGCCGACGTCGTCGAACGGCTCATCCCGTACTTCGAGGAGACGATCGTCGCCGATCTGAAGGCCGGCAAGACGGTGCTGGTCGCTGCCCATGGCAATTCGCTGCGCGCACTGGTGAAGTACCTCGACAAGATCTCCGACGAGGATATCGCCGGACTGAACATTCCCACCGGCATCCCGCTGCAGTACGACCTCGCCGAAGTCGACGGACGGCTCGAGCCGACCAATCCGGGCGGTACCTACCTCGATCCCGAAGCCGCGGCTGCGGGTGCTGCTGCAGTGGCGAACCAGGGCGGTAAGTAGCCCCGCCACGCGCAAACCGGCAGTTTGTCGGAACTGCAGGTGAACGATCGAAGAACACTGCCGACGAGGACTATGACGACCAGGGAAATGCCTGCACCCTGCGTATGTGAGCTGTCCATCGAACGTACGATTCCGATGTGAGTGTTGCATCGGCCGTACTACTGGCTATCGCCACGGCCTTAGTGGGATACCTCGTCGGCGGTGTTCTGATCCCGTACCTCAACACTCGACACTCGGAGCGTCGCCGCGCGACATCCGGATTGACGATGTCGCAAGTACTGGACTTGATCGTGCTCGCGTCGGAGAGCGGCATCGCCGTCGTCGATCAGTTTCACGACGTCGTGCTGTCGAATCCACGGGCCGAGGAGCTCGGTCTGGTGCGTAACCGTTCCATCGACGAGCGAGCGTGGGCGGCGGCCACCAAAGTGCTGTCCGACGGCAATCCCGTCGAAGTCGACCTCAGCTCGAAGAACCCGAGAACCGGACGGGACAAGATCGCCGTCCGCTGTGTGGCGCGTCTGCTCAGCAAGGAAGACAAGCGGTTCGTGGTGTTGTTCGCCGACGACGATTCCGAGCAGGTGCGGATGGAGGCCACTCGTCGGGACTTCGTGGCCAACGTCAGTCACGAACTGAAGACGCCCGTCGGCGCAATGAGTCTGTTGGCCGAGGCTCTGCTCGAGTCGGCCGATGATCCCGACTCCGTCCGGCACTTCGGCGGCAAGGTCGTCGCGGAATCGAAGCGGCTCGGCAACATGGTGACCGAACTGATCGCACTCTCCCGATTGCAAGGGGCCGAGAAGCTCCCGGACCTCGATGTCGTCGACGTCGACACGGTCGTCAACGAGGCGATGGATCGATCCAAGCTCGCCGCCGAGAACGCCGGCATCTCCGTCACCACCGACCACCCGAGCGGGCTCGAAGTTCTGGGCGATCAGGCGCTGCTCGTGACGGCCCTGGCCAACCTCATTCAGAACGCCATCGCCTACTCCTCCGACGGTGCGCCGGTCTCGGTGAGCCGGGCCTTGCGCGGGCAGAACGTGGCGTTCGCCGTCACCGACCGCGGCATCGGCATCGCCAAGGAAGACCAGGAACGCGTCTTCGAGAGATTCTTCCGCGTCGACAAAGCTCGGTCGCGGGCCACCGGCGGCACAGGCCTGGGCCTGGCCATCGCCAAACACGTCGCAGCCAACCACAACGGCGGCATCTCGCTGTGGAGCAAGCTGGGCACCGGATCCACCTTCACCCTCCAGATCCCCGCGTACTTCGAAGAAGAAGACGACGATTCGGTTACAGAAAGAGAGAATCAGTGACCAACGTTCTGATCGTGGAAGACGAAGAGTCGTTGGCCGATCCATTGGCCTTCCTGCTCCGTAAGGAAGGTTTCGAGGCCACCGTCGTCGGCGACGGACCGTCGGCGCTCGCGGAGTTCGATCGTGCAGGCGCGGACATCGTGCTGCTCGACCTCATGCTCCCCGGCATGAGCGGTACCGATGTGTGCAAGCAGTTGCGTTCGCGCTCAGGCGTTCCCGTCATCATGGTGACCGCCCGCGACAGTGAAATAGACAAGGTGGTCGGCCTCGAACTCGGTGCCGACGACTACGTCACCAAGCCGTACTCGGCACGCGAACTCATCGCCCGCATACGCGCGGTTCTGCGCCGGGGGTCCGACGCCGAGGTCGACGGCGGAGTCGACACCGGAGTGCTCGAGGCCGGGCCGGTGCGAATGGACGTCGAACGCCATGTGGTGATGGTCGGATCCGAGCAGATCACGTTGCCGCTCAAGGAATTCGATCTGCTCGAATACCTGCTGCGCAACTCCGGACGGGTGCTCACGCGCGGACAGTTGATCGACCGGGTCTGGGGAGCCGACTACGTGGGCGACACCAAGACACTCGACGTCCACGTGAAGCGACTGCGCTCGAAGATCGAGGCCGACCCGGCCAAGCCGGAACACCTCGTCACGGTGCGCGGGTTGGGCTACAAGCTCGAGGGGTAGTGCGCTGCGCGCAGTGGCGTGGTTGAGTGCCCCCTGCGGCACTTAACCACACCACTGCCGAAGGCACTTACCGGCGCTGAGCCTCACGGGTGGCCGGATGTACTGCAATCAAACCGAGGCCCCGACGACGCTTGCACAGGGACGCGAGCTCCTCGTACGCAGCTGTGCCGAGCAACTCGGTCAGCTCGGGCTTGTACGACTCGAACACCTGCTTGGCGCCGACGTGGGCGTCGGGGGAGCCCGAGCAGTACCAGTGCAGATCCAGTCCGCCTTCGCCCCAGCCGCGTCGGTCGTATTCGCCGATCGTGGTCTTGAGGATCTCGGAGCCGTCGGGCCGCGTCACCCAGTCCTGCGTGCGCCTGATCGGCAACTGCCAGCACACGTCGGGCTTGACCTCGAGCGGCTCGATGCCCTTGCGCAGCGCCATCGAGTGCAGGGCGCAGCCGATCCCGCCCTCGAACCCGGGACGGTTCTGAAAGATGCACGCACCCTTGTAGCGCCGAGTGCGCAGTGACTGCTCGTCGTCGAGGTCGTCGTATTCGACGTACCCCTTCTTGCCCAGTCCCTTGTCCATGAGCTGCCAGTCCTGTGGGGTGAGCAACTTCACCGACTCGTCGAGCTTGCGTTTGTCGTCCTCGTCGGACAGGAATGCGCCGTGCGAACAGCACCCGTCATCGGGTCTGCCCTCGACGGTTCCCTGGCATGCAGGAGTGCCGAACACGCAGGTCCAGTTGGACAACAGCCACGTCAGATCCGCAGCGATGAGATGTTCGGGATTGTCCGGATCGGGGAATTCCACCCATTCGCGGGGAAAATCCATCTCGACCTCTGCAGCGAATGACTGCTGCTCACGACCTGCTGTCACAAACCACGACGCTAGACCCAGTACCGTGGGCATGTGCGATCAGGGTTGCTCGACATCGGTAGCAAGAGGGCGACACCGTTCGCGGCCGATGACGCCGATCGATCTGCGGGAACGTCGAAGACACGTCGTTCGTTGGTTCGCTCGACAGGTCCGGTGCCCTGCACATCAGGTCCGGTGCCCTGCACATCAGATCTCAGAGGGACGCTCGACGCGAGTAGCTCGGCGCGACTCACTGCCGTCGTATCGCGGGTGGCCGGTGCCGACCGTGCAGAATTGAAAGGCATCAGTGCCGACAGGCCGCCACAACCGGCGACCGGGGCATTGGTAGCGGAGGCGAGCATGCGGGCACTGTCGGTGAAGTCGGTCGCGATAGGCCCGTGGGCGCTGAGGGAAGGTTCGATTGTGAAGAAGCTGGACACCGAAACCGGCGGCGATCTGGTGAGGAGTTCGAGTTGAGCGAGAACAATCCGGAAGACACCGGTCAGATCTCGGTTGCGGAATTGCTGGCCAGGAACGGTCAGCAGGCGAATCTCAGCAGCGGTGGCCGTCGTCGCCGAGGCGTCAAGGGCGGCATCTCCGTGGCCGAACTCACCGGTGAAATCCCGGTTGTCCGCGACGAGCCCGGCAACCGCACAGCCCCAGTGGTCGAGTCGGCCGCGCCGAGCCGACCCGGCCGCGAGACGTCCGCTCCGGATCCAGTCGAGGCCGACGACGCGCCCGCGCCCCAGCCCTCACGCCCACAACCGGCACGGCCGCAGAACGCTCGCCCGGCCCCGATCCAACCGGCGGGTAGGCGGGAGAAACAGCAGCCCGAGCCCGAACTGCTGTCCGGCTCCACCACGGTGGCCGGTGACCTGCTGAACCGGTCGCACGACGACACCGAGCGCGGTCAGCGCCCGGCTGCCCCCACGACGTCTTCGAATCGCCCGCCGTACGGATCCACCGCGTCCGAACAGGGACGAAACCGCAAGCCGGCAGGCTTCACCGCGCCGCGCCAGGTCGAGGTGGCAGAGACCGACACCGATGTCACCCCACGGGCAGCGCACATCGATGTCGACGACGTCGCCAAGACGGCGGTGTCTCCGCGCATCGCACGCGCCGACGACACGGACTCGGCCTCGAAGAACAAGGCCCCCAGTAGCAAGACGGCAGCGAAGGACAAGACCGCCCCGAAGGACAAGGCGGACACAACCGCTGCCACCGAAACCGTCGATCTCGTGAAGACGAACACGACGGCCGAGGACGACGCGTCGGGCGACGCCACCGACATCGAAGCGAGCGGTACGAGCAAGGCCACTCGAGCCGGTCGTCGTGGTTCGTCCGCCAAGGGCAAGGGCGGAGCTGTTCGGCAGTGGCTGGCGCTCGTCGGGCAGGCAGTGGTGGCCGTCGTCGTCGGCGCACTGCTGTTCAAGGGGTTCGAGCAACTGTGGGACGTGCTGCCGTGGGTCGCCCTGGTGCTGTCGGTGCTGGTGATCGTCGGCCTCGTCGCCGTGGTGAGGATTCTGCGGCGCACCGATGATCTGATATCGATCGTCATCGCGATCGCCGTCGGTGTGTTCGTCACGCTCGGTCCGCTCGCCTTCCAGCTCAGTACCGGCTGAGCCGACACGACCATGGCGCCGCAGCGAATACGAGTCGGACTGTCCACGGCCTCGGTCTACCCGCAGAACACGGAGGCCGCGTTTCGTTATGCAGCCGATCTGGGCTACGACGGCGTCGAGCTGATGGTGTGGGCGGAGTCGGTCAGCCAGCACGTCGACGCCGTGGCCGCACTCTCGCGGGAGTACTCGATACCGGTCCAGGCCATCCACGCGCCGTGTCTGCTCATCTCGCAGCGGGTGTGGGGATCGGACCCGATCGCCAAGTTGGCCCGATCGGTGGAGGTGGCCGAGAAACTGGGTTCGGCTACGGTCGTCGTGCATCCGCCCTTTCGCTGGCAGCGCAAGTACAGCGAAGGATTCGCCGACCAGGTAGCGGAACTGGAAGCGAACTCGCACGTGGTGGTCGCAGTCGAGAACATGTTCCCGATGCGCGCCGACAGATTTTTCGGACGCAAGGAGACGTCGGCGCGGCGGCTGGAACGACGGGGTGGCCCGGGTGCCGCCCTGTCGGCGTTCTCGCCGTCGTACGACCCCACCGACGTCGGTCACGGTCACTACACCCTCGATCTCTCGCACACGGCAACTGCGGGTTCCGACGCCCTCGAGATGCTCGATCGGATGGGCGAGGGCATCGCCCACCTGCATCTGGCCGACGGCCGAGGCGCGTCCGTCGACGAGCATCTGATCCCAGGGCACGGCAGTCAGCCCTGCGTGGAGGTGTGCACCGAGCTGGTCCGTCGCGGGTTCGACGGCCAGGCGGTGATCGAGATCAACACTCAGAACGCACGGACCGTGCCCGAGCGTTCGTCGATGCTCGCGCAGGCACTCCAGTTCGCCCGCGCGCACCTGTCCTGAGACCGCCGGTAAGTTCTCCGGAATGAGTTCCACCAGCCCCGGCCCGTTCCAGGCCGCCACCACCCTGACCCCGCTCGATGTCACCGCCGACACCGCGTCGTTCGCCGGCGCAATCGACTCCACCTGGACCATCGGCCCCAAGGTGCACGGCGGGGCAATGCTTGCGGTGTGTGCCGCGGCAGCGCGCCAGCAGATCATCCGGACCGACCCGAACCAGGCCGAGATGCAACCGCTGGCGGTCAGCGTCAGCTACCTGGCCGCACCCGATCCCGGTGAGGTGGCGCTGACGACCATCGTGCGCAAGCGCGGTCGCCAGGTATGCCACGTCGACGTCGAACTCACCCAGGCCGGCCGGGTGGCCGTGCGAGCCGTGGTGACTCTCGGTCGCCTCGAATCCGACGCGCCGCAGCACGAGAGCCCCACCGCCGCGTCGTCGATGACCGTCGAGCCTCCCGCCGAGACGCTCGCGGTGGCGGGTGATCATCCGATGGCGTCGATCGTGCACGTCGCGAAGGGCTGCGAGATGCGTATCGACGAGTCGTCGGCGTCGTTCCTCACCGGTGCGCAGGGCGAGGCCGAGATCAGACTGTGGGTGCGTCCGTTCGCCGCCGACGAGGCCGACATCGACACCGCTGTGCTGTTCGCGCTGATGACCGGTGACATCTCCGCTCCGGTGACGATGAACCGTGGAATGTTCGGCTGGGCCCCGACGGTGCAGTTGACGACGTACCTGCGCCGTCGCCCGGCCCCTGGGTGGCTGCGCGTGGCGGCGACCAGCTCCGTCATCGGCAGCGCGTGGTTCGAGGAAGACCACGTGGTGCTGGACTCGACCGGTGCCGTGGTGGCGCAGAGTCGACAGTTGGCGATGGTGCCGCGCTCGAACTGACATGGCAGGCTTTGCAACCATGACGAGAATTGCAGTGATCGGCGGCGGACGGATCGGCGAGGCATTGATTGCAGGCCTCCTCGAGGCCGGCCATGCCGTACGCGACCTCGTGGTCGCCGAGAAGTCCGAGCCGCGCGCGAAAGAGATCGCGAAAGAGTTCGGGGTGCTCACCGCCACGGTCGCCGACGCAGCCGAGGGAGCCGACGTCATCGTGCTGGCCGTCAAGCCGGCCGACGTCGAGGGCGCATTGGGTCAGATCACCAAGGTCGAGCTCGACGGCGACCGCGAACAACTCATCGTCTCGCTCGCCGCAGGCGTGCCCACCACCAAGTTCGAGCCCAAGCTTCCCGCCGGTTTCCCCGTCGTACGGGTCATGCCCAACACCCCGATGCTCGTGGGTGAGGGGATCAGCGTGCTGGCCCCGGGGAAGTACGCCCGCGCCGAGCACCTCGAACTGGTCCGCTCGATCCTGTCGTCCGTCGGCAAGGTCGTCGTGGTCAAGGAGAATCAGCTCGATGCGGTGACCGCCGTCTCCGGGTCCGGTCCGGCCTATTTCTTCCTGGTGGCCGAGGCCATGATCGACGCGGGAGTGGGCCTGGGACTGTCTCGGGACGTGGCGTCGGCGCTCGTGAATCAGACGATGGTGGGAGCCGGGGCGATGCTGGATCGGTCCGACGAGAGCGCCACCGAACTTCGGTATGCCGTGACCTCGCCCGGCGGTACTACGGCCGCAGCAGTGCGAGAATTGGAACGAAATGGCCTCCGAGCAGCGTTTTTCGATGCTCTTGGTGCTGCCAACGCCCGATCGATTGAGATGGGCATCACAGCAGATTGAAAAATCTTTTCCCCACTCCCGTCGCAGTAACCCCATCTGTCCCTATAGGCTCGGGGGCAGCACGTGCGTGTCTGTTCGGCAGGAGGGGAAGCCTGCCGCATGAGACGTGCCGGAGGTATGTGGATTGATGGCGTCTATAAACAAGCCGTCCAAGGGTTCGTCCCCGGATGGTCAACCGGCTCTGGCCGGAACGCAGTTCCTCACGGTCGCCGAAGTGGCGACGCTGATGAGGGTTTCGAAAATGACCGTGTACCGGCTGGTGCACGGCGGAGAATTGCCCGCTGTACGAGTGGGTCGATCTTTTCGTGTGCACGCCAAGGCGGTCCACGACTATCTCGAGACCTCGTACTTCGACGCAGGCTAGTAGTGCACGCGGGGCCGGTTTCGTAAGTGCCGGTTCGGACCGGTAGGATTGGCGCTCGTCGTGCCAGCCAGCCGGTGTGCAGCCGTGGGCGAGTACGCGGCCCCAGCGCCAGCTCGGTGACCGCAGCCTCAGGGCTCGGTTGTCAGGTAGGCGCACGCAAACGGCGTGCGCGAAAACGCCAGAGAAGAACGTGAGGACACCCGCATGGGTTCAGTGATCAAGAAGCGTCGCAAGCGCATGTCGAAGAAGAAGCACCGCAAGCTGCTTCGTCGTACCCGCGTGCAGCGCAGGAAACTCGGTAAGTAATTCTGCCGACACAGTTTTCACCAGCAGGCCCGTCACCATCGGTGGCGGGCCTGCCGGCGTGAGAGCGCGGGCTTTGCTTCTCGCCCTCGCGTAAGTGCACCGATCCAGTAGGCTTTGCAGCGGAGCCGAAGGTGGGGGTGCGCAGTGAGTCCGAGCGATCGTGGTGTTGCCGCGCCCCGAGTGGTCCTGGTGACCGGAGCCAGTCGATTTCTCGGCGGATACCTCGTCACCAGGTTGGCTCAGAACCCGCAGATCGAACGGGTCATCGCCGTCGATGCGAAGTCGCCGAGCAAGGATCTGCTTCGACGCATGGGCCGCGCCGAATTCGTGCGCGCGGACATCCGAAACCCGCTGATCGGCAAAGTGATTCGCAATGCCGGCGTGGACACCGTCGTGCATGCCGCCACCGTGGCCAAGCCCCCCAGATCCGGTGGCCGCGCCACGATGAAAGACCTCAACGTCATCGGCGCGATGCAGCTGTTCGCGGTGTGCCAGAAGTCGCCGACGGTGGAGAAGGTGGTACTGCGCTCGTCGTCCTCGGTGTACGGCTGCAGCGCGAAGGACCCCGTCAAGTTCACCGAGGAGATGAGTGCGCGACGCCCTCCGAGTGGCGCGTATGCACGAGACACCATCGACATCGAGGGATACATCCGCGGTCTGGGCCGTCGACGACAGGACATCGCCGTCTCGATTCTGCGGATGGCACCGCTGATCGGTCCGCGATTGAACGGCACCATCTCGCGATACATGACCTCGCCGCTGATCCCGAGCATCGTCGGTCGCGACGCGCGCATGCAGTTGCTCCACGAGGAAGACGCCCTCGCCGCGCTCGAGCGCGCAACCATCGGTGGTCCGGCCGGCACGTTCAACATCGGAGCCGACGGCACGATCATGCTGTCGCAGGCGATACGCCGTGCCGGACGCGTCCAGGTGCCGGTCCCGTTCCCGTTGTTCAAGAGCGTCGGGCGCGCCCTCATGGGCGGCATGATGCGCGAATTCACCACCGAACAGCTCGATTACTTCCACTTCGGCTGCGGCCTCGACACCACCCGCATGCGTTCGGTCCTGGGCTTCGAGCCGCGGTGGACTACGGTTCAGGCATTCGACGACTTCGTCCGTGGTGCTGCGTTGCGCCCGGTGATCAGGACCGAGTGGGTGGACAGCATCGAGGATCGTCTGCTGTCGGCCGTCGACACCGGTGCGTCCGCTGCGCGCACACTGGCCGCACTACGCAGTTCGGAACCGGTCACGTCGGAAACAGTCACATCGCAAACAGGGCGAAGTTCGGGAGGGACGGGTGAGTGAAGTGGCCAAAGTGATTCCGCTGCACGGTGGCCGCTCGGTCCGTGCAGCGCAGGGTTCACGCGAACGGCATCCCTCCGCCTACACCGAGCCACGAGAGCCGACGCCGCTGCTCGACCCGACCCCCACCGTGGCACCGGCGGCAGCGATCCCGACTCCGTTGTTGTCGATGATCGACGACACCAAGACCGCCGTCGTCGATCAGATCTCCGCCGTCTCCGAGTTCGTGCGCAGACGGCTGGCCGGCGACTACACCGTCGACGAGTTCGGTTACGACCCGCACTTCGCCGACGCCGTCTGGCTTCCGTTGCTGCGGCCGCTGTTCGAGAAGTGGTTCCGCGTCGAAGTCAAGGGCATCGAGAACATCCCGTCCGATGGCGGGGCGCTGGTCGTCGCCAACCACGCAGGCGTCGTACCCGTCGACGCACTGATGACGTCGGTTGCGGTACGAGATCACCATCCGGCCCACCGACCGCTGCGAATGTTGGCTGCCGACATGGCATTCGAGATGCCGGGCGTCGGTACCATCGCCCGCAAGGCCGGGCACACGCTGGCGTGCAACCCCGATGCAGAGCGGCTCCTGCGCACCGGCGAACTGGCAGCGGTGTTTCCGGAGGGGTTCAAAGGCATCGGCAAGCCGTTCAGCGAGCGCTACAAATTGCAGCGATTCGGCCGCGGCGGGTTCGTGTCGGCAGCACTGCGGACGGGGGCGCCGATCATCCCCTGCTCCATCGTCGGCTCCGAGGAGATCTACCCCAAGATCGGCGACATCGCCCCACTCGCACGTCTGATGGGCATGCCCTACTTTCCGGTCACGCCGCTCTTTCCACACTTCGGCCCGCTGGGTCTGATCCCGTTGCCGTCCAAGTGGTACATCGAATTCGGTAAGCCGATTCATACCGACTCGTACGACGCCACCGCGTTCGAGGATCCGATGGTGCTCTTCGAGTTGACCGACCACGTTCGCGAGACCATTCAGCACACGCTGTATCGACTCCTGGCCAAGAGGCGCAACGTCTTCCTTGGGTGACCGCACGGGTTACCCTGTGCCCGTGCACATTCGCGACACCACCACCGAAGACCTGCCCGAAATTCTCGAAATCCACAACGATGCCGTTGCCAACACCACCGCCATCTGGGACGAGGAAGCGGTCGACCTCGCCGACCGCACGGCCTGGTTCGACGGTCGCCTCGCTGCCGGCTACCCCGTCCTCACCGCCGAGGTGGACGGCCGGGTCGCCGGCTACGCGTCGTACGGGCAGTGGCGGGTCAAGAGCGGTTACCGACACTCGGTGGAGCACTCGGTGTACATCCACCGCGACTTCTATCGGCGAGGCCTGGCCAGTGCGCTGCTGAGCGAGCTGATCGAGCGGGCCAGGGCCGGCGACGTGCACGTGTTGGTGGGGTTCATCGAATCCGAGAACACCACGTCGATCGCGCTGCACGAGAAATTCGGCTTCGTGACCGTCGGGCAGATGCCGGAGGTGGGGGTGAAGTTCGGTCGATGGCTGGACCTGACCCTGATGCAGCTCACGCTGTGAGCCGTCAGGCAGGTCACTCCTTGCGGCGGCCGATCACCGCGGCAAGTCCGCCACCCACTGCGCCCAACGCCAGCGCAGTCGGAACACCGATCTTGGCGGCCTTGCGTCCGGTGCGGTAGTCCCGTATTTCCCAGCCTCGGTTCTTCGCCAGCTCACGTAGATCGGGATCGGGATTGATCGCCACGGCCGTGCCGACGAGCGAGAGCATCGGAACATCGTTGTGGCTGTCCGAATAGGCGGTGCAACGCTTGAGATTGAGGCCTTCACGCACGGCCAGCGAACGCACCGCGTGCGCCTTGCCGAGGCCGTGCAGAATGTCGCCGACGAGACGGCCGGTGAACACCCCGTCCGTACTCTCGGCGACGGTACCGAGAGCGCCGGTGAGCCCGAGCTTCTTGGCGATGATCTGGGCCAGTTCGAGGGGAGTGGCGGTCACGAGCCACACTTGCTGGCCGGCGTCGAGGTGCATCTGGGCGAGAGCGCGAGTGCCTGCCCAGATCTTGTCGGCGATGACCTCGTCGTAGATCTCCTCGCCGAGCGCAGTCAGCTCGGAGGTGGGACGGCCCTTGATGAACGAGAGCGCTTTCTCGCGGCCGCTGGCGACGTCCTCGCTGTTCTCCTTGCCGCTCACCCTGAATTTGACTTGCTGCCAAGCGAATTGGGCCAGATCGCCGCTGGTGAAGTATTTGCGGGCAGCCAGCCCGCGAGCGAAGTGAATGATCGATGCGCCCTGCACCATGGTGTTGTCCACGTCGAAGAACGCCGCAGCGGTGAGGTCCCGCGGAATGGCACCCTCGGACTCGGCCTGCAGCGCAAGAGCGGCGTCGGCGCTGGCCTGGCCGGCCACGTTGGCGCGTACCTCGGCATCGGACGGACCGAAGGGATTGCGAATCCTGCGAATTCGCCGCTTGAACTGCTTGTCCTCGCTCGGATCCTCGGTATCGACCATGTCGATATCGGGCGAGTCCTCGATCGGCAGGTCGGTTCCCCCGTCGCTCACTTACGTCCACCTCCCAGTCGAGTACCCGTCACAGCCCGCTCGGATACCGAGAGCAGCCTGCTCGAGTACCGAATTCTGCCCGATCGGTTACCTCGTGCAGCCCCGCCGGTCACTCCGTCAGCCTAGCCGTGGGTCCGACAGAGACGGCGGGGGACGAGCGAAGCCGGTCGAGACGGCGGCTCGGTGGGGCCGGTCTGTGACGTTCGTCTCGATCTTGGCCGTGCCAGAGTGGACGAATGCAGACGACTCTTCCCGGCGTGGCTCTTCTCACCCGCGCAGGATGCCATTCGTGCACCCACGCGCTCGACGTGTTGAACCGGGTGTGCAGCGAATTCGAGGTGGCCGTCACGGTCGTCGACGTCGACGAGGCGGCAGCGGAATCGCCTGACCTGCGTGCGGAGTACGGGGACCGAGTACCGGTGGTACTGCTCGACGGCATCGAGCACAGTTACTGGGAGGTCGACGTGCCTCGGTTACGGGCCGATCTCGCTCGGGCAGGGCACCCTAAGAACGTGTGATTCGTCTCCGTGTGCAGGTGAGGGCCTGTCTGCGCAACTTTGTTCATTCGTTCACAAGCGGTTACCGTGGTGTGAACAGCATTCGTGAAATAGACACGAACGCAGGATCAGCGTGAAGACCGGCATCGACGCCGTTCGGACGAGGAGCCCCAGACGTGACCGAAGAGCGCCCGTCGCCCAGCGGCGTAGAGCGGGTCATCCCTCAGGCTACGGTCACCCGTCTGGCGACGTACCTGCGGGTCCTCTCCATCCTCGCGGACGAGGGCGTTCTGATCGTGTCCAGTGAAGAGTTGGCCACCGCAGCGGGCGTCGGATCGGCCAAATTACGTAAGGATCTTTCCTTCCTCGGGCCCAACGGCGTTCGCGGAGTCGGCTACGACGTCGCTCGCCTGCGCGCGAAGATCGAGAGCGCCCTCGGACTCGATCGCGGCCACCGCGTCGTGCTCGCCGGAGTGGGCAATCTGGGCCAGGCGCTGGCCGGGTACGGCGGATTCGCTCGTCGCGGCTTCACGATGGTCGGCCTCTTCGACCGCGACCCGGCGCGAGTGGGCACCGACGTCGACGGACTGACCGTCCGGCACGTCGACGAGCTGGACAGGGCCTGCCGCGAACTGGAAGCGACGATCGGCGTCATCGCCACCCCCGACGACGCGGTGCACGTCGTCGCCGAAAAGCTCGTCGCCGGCGGAGTCGAATGCATCCTCAGCTTCTCGCCGATGGTGCTCGACGTCCCCGATCACGTCGAGGTACGCCGTGTGGACCTGGCCGTCGAGATGCAGGTGCTCTCCTTCAACAGCTCGCGCAACGTGTCCGGTCCGACGATCGTGACGGCTCCGGTGCCGTCTCCGGTCTCGCCGCCGCTCACGTCCACGGCGCGTCTCGGCCGCAGTCACGGCCCTCGCATCGCCGGTAATCCAAGCCCAGTCAACAGTTCGACAAGAAACGGATCGGTGATTGCACCGTGAGTGTCCTTCTCGTCGGGATATCGCACCGTAGCGCTCCCGTCGCAGTCCTCGAGCGTGTCGCCATCACGGACACCGATCGCCCGAAACTGACCGACAAACTGATGGCCAGCGGAAACATCTCCGAGGTCATGGTGGTGTCCACATGCAACCGCGTCGAGATCTACGCCGTCGTGGACGCCTTCCACGGCGCGTTGACCGCTGTCGGCGAGGTCCTCGGAGAACACTCCGGACTCGAGATCGCGGATCTCACCAAGCACGCCTACGTCCGATACAGCGAGGCTGCCGTCGAGCATCTCTTCGCAGTGGCCAGCGGCCTGGACTCCATGGTCATCGGCGAGCAGCAGATCCTGGGCCAGATTCGTTCGGCCTACGCCGCTTCGGACGGTCAGCAGGCATCGGGCCGGGTGATGCACGAACTGGCCCAGCAGGCCCTGCGCGTCGGCAAGCGTGTGCACAGCGAAACCGGAATCGACGCCGCCGGGGCCTCGGTGGTCTCGGTGGCCCTCGATCGCGCAGCCGACATGTTCAGCGGCTCCCTCGCCGGTCGCAAGGCCGTCGTCCTGGGAGCCGGAGCCATGGGCGGCCTCGCCGTCGCTCATCTCGGCCGCGCAGGCATCGGCGAGCTGACCGTCGTCAACCGCACCCGCGAACGCGCCGACCACTTGGCCGAGAACGCCGTCTCCAACGGCATCACGGCAACCTCGGTCGCCCTCGAGAATCTGTCCGACGCGGTGGCCGAGTGCGACATCCTCGTCACCTGTACCGGTGCGGTGGGGGCCGTGGTCTCCATTGCCGATGCACACCTCGCCCTCGTCGGCCGCGACGCCGAGCACCCCCTGGTGATCTGCGACCTCGGACTGCCCCGTGACGTCGATGCCGCGGTAGCGCAACTACCGGGCATCACCGTGTTCGACATGGAATCGCTCCAGCGCGATCCTGCTGCCGGTGCTGCCGCCGACGACGCGTCGGCCGCTCGCGAGATCGTCTCCAGTGAGCTCTCGGGTTACCTTGCGGGACAACGACTTGCCGAGGTCACCCCGACCGTCACGGCACTGCGTCAGCGCGCTGCCGAGGTGGTCGAGGGGGAACTGCTGCGTCTCGAATCGCGGCTCCCCGGTCTCGATTCGCCGCAGCGCGACGAGGTGGCGCGCACCGTGCGCCGCGTCGTGGACAAGCTGCTGCACTCGCCCACCGTGCGGGTCAAGCAGCTCGCCAGCACGCCCGGTGGAGACTCCTACGCAGCTGCGCTGCGCGAGTTGTTCGAGCTCAGCCCCGGCTCGGTCGAGGCCGTTGCGACCCCGATGGAGATCGGCTCCCTGGAGTTGGTCGACGACTTCACGGCAAGCCGTACCGATCGTCGTCCCGGCACCACTGCGGAGGGGGACAAGGAATGACCGGCGTCGTCAAGATCGGCACTCGCGGAAGTCTTCTCGCGACCACCCAGGCCGACACAGTCCGCGTGGCCCTTGCTGCAGCAGGAGTGGAAGCGGAACTGGTGATCGTCAAGACGGCGGGTGATCTGTCTGCCGCACCGGTCCAGACCATCGGAGTCGGTGTCTTCACGGCAGCGCTGCGTGAGGCGTTGGCCGACGGCACCGTCGACATCGCCGTGCACTCGTACAAGGATCTACCGACGGCAGCCGACGAACGATTCGTCATCGCAGCGATTCCAGTCCGCGAGGATCCGCGTGACGCCCTGGTTGCTCGCGACGGACTGGTACTCGGCGAACTGCCTGCGGACGCGAAGGTCGGTACCTCCGCGCCCCGCCGTATCGCTCAATTACGTGCTCTCGGACAGGGATTGGACGTCCGACCGCTGCGAGGCAACCTCGACACCAGGATCGGAAAGGTGGCTTCGGGCGAGCTCGATGCAGTCATCGTCGCCCGGGCCGGACTGTCCCGTATCGGCCGACTCGACGTCGTCACCGAAGCACTCGACCCGGTGCAGTTGCTGCCGGCACCCGCCCAGGGCGCGCTCGCCGTCGAATGTCGTGTCGGTGACACCGATCTCGCGGCGGCCATCGCCACCCTCGACGACGCACACGCACGCGCCTCGGTGGCAGCCGAGCGCGGACTGCTGGCCGAGCTCGAGGCCGGCTGCACCGCTCCGGTCGGCGCGATCGCGGAGGTCGTCGAGTCCATCGACGAGGACGGCCGCATCTTCGACGAACTGTCGTTGCGTGGTTGCGTCGCCGCCATCGACGGCAGCGACACCATCCGCGCGTCCATCGTCGGATCACCCGACCGCGCCGAGGAGCTGGGCCGAGAATTGGCCCGCGAACTGCTCGATCTCGGTGCTCGCGAACTCGTTTCAGTCACCGAACCAGTACAGGGTGGATCTCATGTCTAGGGCCATAACGGCACCCGTCCGCGGACGCGCCAAACGCACGGCGACCCGTCCGGTCGTACGAAGAGAGTCGATCGCCACCGCTCGACTCATTCCGAAGCGGGGCGCGGCAACCCCGATAGAACTGCAGTACCCACACAAGACAGCACTGGAGAACAACCGATGAGCCCAGTCCGCAAGAACACCAACGGACGGATCCTGTTCGTGGGATCCGGGCCCGGTGACCCGGCTCTGCTCACGGTCCGGGCACGGGAAGTGCTCGGAGCAGCCGAGCTCGCTTTCACCGACCCCGACGTCGACAAGGGCGTCACCGCACTCGTCGGTGCCGACGTCCCGCGGGACGCCGAGACGGGCGAGAACGGTGTCGAGGTCCGTCCGGCACTCGGTGAACCGGCCGAGGTCGCCAAAACCCTTCTCGCCGAGGCGAAGAACGGCCACGACGTGGTTCGCCTCGTCTCCGGTGACCCGCTCACCACCGATTCGGTGATCGCAGAGGTCAGTGCCGTCGCTCGTACGCACGTGCCGTTCGAGGTACTCCCCGGCCTGCCCGCGGGATCCGCGGTGCCCAGCTACGCCGGCATGGCACTGGGCTCGGGTCACACCGAGGCCGACGTCCGCGGCGAGGTCGACTGGTCGGCGCTCGCGGCTGCTCCCGGCCCGCTCGTGCTGCACGCGACCTCGGGGCACCTGGCCGAAACCGCCAGCGCCCTCGTCGAACACGGCCTGGCGCCGCAGACGCCCGCAGCCATCACCGTCCGCGGGACCACTCGTCAGCAGCGCACCGTCGAGGCCACTCTCGCGACCCTCAACGACGCGGGATCCGAGCTCGTCGGATCTCTCGTCGTCACCGTGGGCAAGGTCGTCTCCGGCCGAAACAAGATGTCCTGGTGGGAGTCTCGCGCACTGTACGGCTGGACCGTGCTGGTGCCGCGCACCAAGGATCAGGCAGGCGAGATGAGCGATCGCCTCGTCACGCACGGTGCTATCCCCATCGAGGTTCCGACGATCGCCGTCGAGCCCCCGCGCAGCCCGGCCCAGATGGAACGCTCCGTCAAGGGCCTGGTCGACGGCCGCTACCAGTGGGTCGTCTTCACCTCCACCAATGCCGTTCGCGCCGTGTGGGAGAAGTTCGAGGAGTTCGGTCTGGACGCTCGCGCGTTCTCCGGCGTCAAGATCGCGTGTGTCGGTGAGGCAACCGCGGCGAAGGTGCGCTCGTTCGGCATCAACCCCGAACTCGTTCCGTCGGGTGAGCAGAGCTCGCTCGGACTGCTCGAGGACTTCCCGCCCTACGACGAGGTGTTCGATCCGGTCAACCGAGTTCTGTTGCCGCGTGCCGACATCGCGACCGAAACGCTCGCCGAGGGTCTGCGCGAGCGCGGCTGGGAGATCGACGACGTCACCGCCTACCGCACCGTCCGGGCCGCGCCGCCCCCCGCCGAGACCCGCGAGATGATCAAGACCGGCGGCTTCGACGCCGTGTGCTTCACGTCGAGCTCCACCGTCCGGAACCTGGTCGGCATCGCAGGCAAGCCGCACGCTCGCACACTCGTTGCATGCATCGGCCCCAAGACCGCCGAGACGGCCGTCGAATTCGGTCTGCGCGTGGACGTGCAGCCCGAATCCGCCCAGGTGGGACCTCTGGTCGAGGCGCTGGCCGAGCACGCCGCTCGCTTGCGTGCCGAGGGTGCACTGCCCCCGCCGCGCAAGAAGTCACGTAGGCGCTGACGCGCCTCGTGCGCGTTGTGCGTAGCCAGAGGTACGCACAACGCGCACGACACGAACGAAGTGAGGCTGGTTCGACGTTGTTCCCCACCGACCGTCCCCGACGCCTGCGCCGCACCCCGGCGCTGCGTCGGCTCGTAGCCGAGACCTCGCTCGAGGCACGGCATCTGGTGCTACCGATGTTCGTGGCCGACGGCATCTCGGAGCCACGGGAGATCAGCTCGATGCCCGGGGTGTTCCAGCACACGCTGGATTCGCTGAGCGCTGCGGCCACCGAAGCCGTCGCGGCAGGCGTCGGGGGCATCATGCTGTTCGGTGTCCCCAAGGTCGAGGACAAGGACGAGAACGGTTCGGGCGCAACCGATCCGAACGGGATTCTCAACCGTGGCCTGGCCCGTCTGAAGGCCGACCTCGGGGATTCGACGGTCATCATGGCCGATACCTGCCTGGACGAGTTCACCTCTCACGGCCACTGCGGTGTCCTGGGCGAGAACGGGTCGATCGACAACGACGCGACCCTGCTGCGCTACGTCGACATGGCCGTCGCGCAAGCGGAGGCCGGCGCTCATCTGCTCGGGCCCAGCGGAATGATGGACGGACAGGTCGGTGCGATCCGCGCCGGTCTCGACGCCGCCGGCCACGTCGAGGTGGGGCAGCTGGCGTACTCCGCGAAATACGCCTCGGCCTTCTACGGTCCGTTCCGTGAAGCAGTCGGGTCCTCTCTGCAGGGTGATCGCCGGACGTATCAGCAGGACGCCCGCAACCGCCGCGAGGCCACCCACGAGGTGGAGCTCGATCTCGCCGAGGGCGCCGACATGGTGATGGTCAAGCCGGCGATGTCGTATCTCGACATTCTTCGCGATGTTGCCGAGATGTCACCGGTTCCGGTTGCGGCGTATCAGATCTCCGGGGAATATGCCATGATCACGGCCGCCGCGCAGAACGGGTGGATCGATCGTGACGCGGCAATACTGGAATCTCTCGTCGGTATTCGGCGCGCCGGTGCAGACGTCGTACTGACCTATTGGGCTACCGAAGTGGCGGGCTGGCTGTGAACGATTTTCCTCCGGGCAACAACCCGGACAGCAACATGCCCAACAATCCACCTTCGCAACCGGATTGGCAGCGCTGGGAGCTCGAGCACGGATTCCCGCAGTCGGGTCCGGAGCGCGAGCCGACTCCGCGGCCGGCTCCTGTCGACGTCGAGACCGCTCGCCATCTGTGGTGGGGAGTCGCGCTTATCGGGGCCCTGTCGGCGCTGTATTCGGTGTGGACATTGTTCGGGGCCCGCACGGAGTTCGCGCAGTCTCTGCTCGACGAGCTCGCCGCTCAGGATGCGGCAGCGGATATGACCGTCGAGTCCACTCAGTCCATGGTCACGGTGATGCTGGTCGTGACCATCTTCGTCGTGATCGGTTTCGGGGCGCTGTTCTTGTTCTGGGTCGAACGGATGCGCGTGGGCAAGATGTGGGCCCGGATGCTGCTGACCGTCA
This sequence comes from Rhodococcus sp. NPDC078407, assembly GCF_044542515.1. Taxonomy (NCBI): domain Bacteria; kingdom Bacillati; phylum Actinomycetota; class Actinomycetes; order Mycobacteriales; family Nocardiaceae; genus Rhodococcus; species Rhodococcus sp. NPDC078407. Next base: position 45,584 of record NZ_JBITUQ010000006.1, read on the forward strand.
TCGGGTCGTTCACGGTGTTCACCACGATCCTCGAGCTGTTCGCCATCGCCTCGAGCGCAGGCGCGATGAACATCGTCATGAGCGTCCTCGGTATCGGCCAAGGCGTGTTGGCCGCCGGCGCGATCTACCTGATGCATCGTCGGGAATCCAACGAGTACTTCGTCTCGTCCAGAAAGCAGTAATTTCGGGCGCGTTCCCGGCTGTCGAACCAACTCTGTGACTAGCATCACTCTCGATATCTATTCGAGTGATCGGATCTGACATGGCAGAGAACACCCCTGCAGCAGTGAGCGCCACCCCGCCGGCAGTCGTATCGGCAGAGAGCCGCGAGCCCTGTGTCGAGGAGAGCGGCCGGCCCGGTTGGGCGCTGCTCGGGCTGCTCCTCGCCGTCTCGGCCGCAATCGCCATCATGGCATTGGGCATTTCTGCAGGCTGATTGCGCCGCGTCGGAGCGGAAGTTCTGCCGGCCGAACCGTCGTCCACCCCACGGTGGCAGGATGTCTGGCGTGAGCGCAGACACCGACGCACCGATCGTCCGTCCGAGTGTGGTCTCGGCCGCCTACTGGCTGTGGTTGGTGTCGGCCGTTCTCTTGATCGTCGTCTGCATGATCGCCTTGACGCTGCCCGCCGAACAGATCCGTGCCTCGTTCACCACGGGCGGAGCGACCGACGAGCAGATCGATTCGTTCTTGACAGTGTTTCGCGGCCTCGGCGTGATCTTCGGGGTCGTAGGCCTGGTGATCGGCCTGATGTCGGGCCCCGTCCGCAACGGAGACCGGAGATTTCGGCGGGCCCTGGTTGCGCTGTCCGGGGCCGCGGCATTGCTGTTGACGTTCGCTGCGCTGGTGTTTCCGTTCGTGCTGTTGGTGATCACCATCGCGCTGGTCGTCGCGGCTGTTCTCGTCTACCGGCCGTCGACGCGGGAGTGGTTCCATCGTGAGCAGTGAGACGCCCGTCGAGGAAACCGTACTGTTCCACGAGCCCGGTGGTCGGTGGCGCATGTTGGCGTGGGGCCCGGTGTTCTGCCTCGTGGTCCTCGCGGTCGAGCTCGCATCGGGGCCGGTGATTCATTGGTTCGCCCTGGCGCTGTTCTCGCTGATCCTCGTCGGTCTGACGTACGTACAGCTCCGTGCGGCCCGAATGCACGTGAGCGTCGAACTGACCAACCGGCGGCTGCGTCAGGGAACCGAGACCGTCGACCTGGACGAGATCGACGAGATTCTGCCGCCCGCCGAGTACGCCGACGGCGACTACGAACCGAAGAAGTGGGAGACCGCGCGGGTGCTCGGAGAGCTGTCCGGGGTGCCGCGCAAGCGCTACGGCATCGGATTGCGGCTGGTGGGCGGTGGACTGGTGCAGGCGTGGGCCAAGGACGACGACGGGCTGCGTGCGGCTCTGGAAACGGCGAAGCGGGAGTACCTGTGAGGTATTTCGGTTGGGCGGAGCTCCTGACTGCGTTGTTGGCGGTGATCGGAGCGGTGGCGTGCTGGAACGCGGGTGTGCGTACCACCGACTTCCCTGCGGTTCCCGACGTGTCGCCGGCGTATTCGGGGACGTTCTACTCGGGGTCCTGGATCGCGTTGGCGGCCCTGGCCGTCTCCGTCGCGGGTCTGCTGACCGTCGACGGCGTGCGCCGACTCCGGACACGGTAGCTAGCCCATACCGGGTAGGGGTATGGTGGCGACATGAGCAGCTACAGCGCCGAGCAGGACGACCTGCTGAAGCGATTGCGTCGTGTCGAGGGCCAAGTGGCCGGCATCTCCCGGATGGTCGCCGACGACCGCTACTGCATCGACGTTCTCACCCAGGTCTCCGCCGTGACGAAAGCGCTGCAGTCCGTCTCGCTGAAGCTGCTCGATGCTCACCTCGCCGGCTGTGTGGTCGAGGCCGCGCGGCAAGGCGGGCCGGAAGCAGACGCGAAAGTGAAAGAAGCGTCCGAGGCCATTGCGCGCCTCGTTCGCTCCTGACGACAGAGAAGGAGTCGACGATGCAGACGACATATTCGGTCGAGGGCATGACGTGCGCACACTGCGCCGCATCGGTGAGGGAAGAAGTGTCCGAGATCGCGGGGGTCACCGGGGTCGATGTCGACGTCGACGCCGGTTCGGTTGTGGTGACCAGCGATTCGGCGCTCGATACCGCGACGGTGAACGCCGCGGTCACAGAGGCTGGGTACCGCCTCGCGTCGTAGCCGGCGCGCGTGGTTCGGATCCGGGTAAAACGGAGATACCGGAGAAACCGGACCGCTCGTCCCCGCCGTCAGGAGTTGCTCGTGAAGTTGGTGTCCACAGTCGGAATCGTTGCCGCGACTGCCTGCGTGCTGGCGGCCTGTTCGTCCGGCGAATCGGTGCAGCAGGCCGAGTCATCCCAGACGGGGGCACCGCAAACGGGCGCATCCACGGCCGGTGCCAGCGCTGCGAGCACCGAACCCACCGAATCCGCCGAACCCGGACCGCTGCCATCGCTGTCCGTCACCACCCTGATCGACGGCCTCGACAAGCCGTGGGACGCGGTGATGGCACCGGACGGCACGGTGTTGACCGGTGAGCGGTCGGGTCGATTCGTCGTCCGCGATCCCGGCGGCGACACGCGTGAGCTCGATGCCGACCTGGGCGATCTCTACGCGTCCGGCGAGACCGGACTGATGGGCATTGCGCTGGCCACCGACTTCGCTGCGTCGAGGACGGTCTACACGTGCCAGGGAGTGCGCGGCGACGCAGGTAATCGCATCGCGGTGATGTCGTGGACCGTCGATCCGGGATGGACGCAGCTCTCACGCACCGGGACGCTCGTCGACGACATTCCCGTCGCCGACGGCGGGCGTCACGGTGGGTGCCGCATCCTGGCTCACCCCGACGGCACGCTGTACATCGGTACCGGGGACACCGCGAGCCCCACCGTTCCGCAGGATCGAAACTCCCTGGGCGGCAAGGTGTTACATGTCAACGCCGACGGTAGCGCCGCGGCAGATGCGCCGGATCGCATCTTCACGCTCGGCCATCGCAACGTGCAGGGCCTGGCGATCCGACCCGACACCGGGCAGATCTACGAGGTGGAACAGGGGACGAGCCGCGACGACGAGCTGAACCTGCTCGAGGCGGGCGGCAACTACGGCTACAGCCCTGATCGACGGCCTTCGGTCTACGACGAATCGGTGCCCATGACCGACCCCGAACGGGTACCGGGTGCCCTGCCCGCGGTGTGGAGTTCGGGTGATCCGACCATCGCCACCCCCGACGTCACGTTCGTCGACGGTGAGCAATGGGGCTCGTGGAACGGTGCCGCAGTGATTTCGAGTCAGCAGGGCGAGAAGCTGGTCTTCCTCATGCTCTCGCAGGACGGAACCGAGTACGTCGCCGACGCGGAAGCGTTGGAGGGCACGTACGGCCGGTTGCGCTCGCTCACCAGCGTCGGAACGGACGGTGCGTTCCTTCTCACCACCGACAACGGATCCGACGATCAAGTTCTGCTCGTCACGCCCGAGGTCGGCTGACGCAAAGTTCGCCACGACTAGAGTCGGGCGAGGCTCCCCTGCATGTGATTAAGATCATGTGATATCGGTCATATCGATCCGGTTGCGAACCGTCGTCAGGAGAGTGGATGAACAAGCTGGTGTCCAGTTCCGGAGTCATTGCCGCCAGCGTCTTCCTGACGCTCGCGGGTACGACGACCGCGACGGCGCAGGACGATCCTCTACCCAACCTGAATGTCACCACGGTGCTCGAGGGGCTCGCGAAACCGTGGGACGCGGTGGTCGCGCCGGACGGAACGGTGCTGACCGGAGAACGATCGGGCAGGTTCGTCATCCGCGACGTCGACGGGACCACCCGCGAGCTCGACGCGGACCTCGACGATCTGTATGCGTCGGGCGAGACCGGTCTGATGGGCATCGAGCTGGCGACGGATTTCCGCACCTCCAGAACGATCTACACGTGCCAGGGCGTGCAGGGTGGCGGAGCAGGCACCGGTAGCGGTGGGACCGGGAGCGCCGGGGGCGGTGGCAGCGACAACCACATCGCCGTCGTGTCGTGGACCGTGGACCCCGAGTGGACCGCTCTGACGCGTACCGGCACGCTCATCGACGACATCCCTTTTGCCGACGGCGGACGACACGGCGGCTGCCGAATTCTCGCCCACCCCGACGGCACCCTGTACGTCGGCACGGGCGACACCGCGTCACCCAGCGTTCCGCAGAGTCGAAACTCGCTGGGCGGCAAGGTTCTGCACATCGATGCCGACGGTTCGGCAGCTGCGGGTTCGCCGGATCGCATTTTCACCCTCGGCCATCGGAACGTGCAGGGCCTGGCGATCAGGCCGGGCACCGGGCAGATCTACGAGGTGGAGCAGGGAACCAGCCGGGACGACGAGCTGAACCTGCTCGAGCCGGGCGGAAACTACGGGTACCGCCCCGATCGACTCCCGTTCATCTACGACGAGTCGGTACCGATGACCGATCCGACCCGCGTGCCGGGTGCCATCGAGGCGGTGTGGAGCTCGGGTAGCCCCGCCATCGCGACACCCGGTCTCACTTTTGCCGACGGCGCGGGATGGGGTTCGTGGAACGGTGCCGCGGTGATCTCGAGTCAGCAGGGCGAGAAACTGCTGTTTCTGAAGCTGTCCGATGACGGCACCGAATACGTCGACGAGGCAGATGCCCTGGTGGGTACGTACGGCCGACTGCGCTCGCTCACCAGCTTCGGCGACGACGGCGCATTCTTGGTCACCACCGACAACGGATCGAACGACAAGGTTCTGCTCGTCACACCGGGCGTGAACTGACGAAGGTGCGGGCCCCGAGTCGGGGCCCGCACCTCATCGATCGTCTCGACTGGTGTCAGTGCGCGTGACTGGGGTTGGCGGCGGGCTCCTCCTCGGTTCCCGCTCCCGGCTCGCCGAGCATTGCCGCCCCGACCAACGCGTCGGGCACCCCGAAACCGTCGACGAGCAACTCTGCGTGCGGACGCAGTGTGCGGCACCGCTCGTTGATCGCGCGAGTGACGGCCTTGGACCGCTCGGTGGACAGGTACCGGTGTTCGATGAACCAGGCCTTGTCCTTCTCGATCACCGACAGGGCGTACAGGTCGCAGACCTCGTGCAGCAGATCCTGGGTGGCCGGATCCTCACACGATTCGATGCCTGCGATGAAGGCCTCGAAGATGATTCGATCGATGTGCGCACTCGCCGCGTGCAGCACGTGATCCTGCACAGCATTGAACGCCTCGAACGGGCTGGTTTCCTTGGACTTCGACTGCAAGCGGCGAGCGACCGTGGAGAGCAGGTACTCCTCGCGATCCTCGAACATCTTGACCTGGGTGCCGCGGTTGAACAGCGAACCCTCTTCCTCGTTGTCCTGACGGCGATCCAGGATGGTCTGCATGATCGCCTGTGCTGCAGTGCGTTTGACCACTCGATCGCCCACCATGTCGGCGGCGAACTTGACCCATTCGACCGGGCTCATGGACTTGACGTCGTCGGCGTACGCGGTGAGCAGTTCCTTGGCCACCAGCTGCGTGAGCACATGGTTGTCGCCCTCGAACGTGGTGAACACGTCGGTGTCGGCCTTGAGTGAGATCAGCCGGTTCTCGGCCAGATAGCCTGCGCCGCCGCATGCTTCCCGGGCTTCCTGAATCGCGGCGGTCGCATGCCAGGTGTTCGCAGCCTTGAGTCCGGCTGCACGCGCCTCGAGTTCGCGCTGCTCCTCGGCGTCGGGGCTGTCGGCGGTCTGCAACTCGTGCATCTTGGACACGAGTTCGTTCTGCGCGAACTGCAAGGCGTACGATTTGGCGATCAAGGGGAACAGCCGACGCTGATGCACCAGGTAGTCCATGATCAGCACTTCCTGATCGGAATCCGGTGCGGCGAACTGCCTGCGCTGCAATGCGTATCGCGTTGCGATGTCGAGAGCGACCCGTGCCGCCGCGGCCGCACTGCCGCCGACCGTGACACGGCCCCGGATCAGCGTGCCGAGCATCGTGAAGAACCGTCGAGACTTGTTCTCGATGGGGGAGGAGTACGTACCGTCGTCGGACACATCGGCGTACTTGTTGAGCAGATTGTCGCGCGGGATGCGGACGTGATCGAACATCAGGCGACCGTTGTCGACTCCGGGCAAGCCGCCCTTGTACTGGCAGTCCGAGGTGGTGACACCGGGCAGGTCGTCGCCGTTCTCGTCGCGCAGCGGAACGAAGAAGCAGTGCACGCCGTGGCTCTCGGGCTCCTCGCCCGGGCCCGCAGTGATGAGCTGAGCGAACACCGCGGCAACGGTCGCGGTTTCGGCGGCGCCGCCGATGTAGTCCTTACGCGAGGACGGCGTCGGCGAGTTGATGACGAACTCGTCCGTCTTCGGGTCGTACGTGGCCGTGGTCTCGAGCGACTGCACATCGCTGCCGTGGCCGGTTTCGGTCATGGCGAAACAGCCGAGCAGTTCGAGGTTGATGATCTTGGGGACGTACGCCTCGTGGTGGCGTTCGGTGCCGAGGTTCTCGATGGCACCGCCGAACAGCCCCCACTGGACGCCGGCCTTGACCATCAGCGACAGATCGCTCATCGCGAGCATCTCGATCATCGTCACCGCTGCGCCGACGTCGCCGGTGCCGCCGTGTTCCTTCTTGAAGCCGTTGTCTGCAGCACCGGCAGCGGCGAGCAGCTTCATCTGCTCCATGGCCTTGGTGCGGGCGATAACGGTGTTCGGCGTGTAGTGCGGCCGGAACTCTTCGCGTGCAAGTTGCTGACGCGCTTGGTTCTTCACATCTCGCCAGCGGCCGTCCAGAGTGTTCCGAAGGTGATCAGTTGTGGTTGCCATACTCGACGGTAACCTTTTGCCGCCGCGCGTGAGTGCCGGAAGGTCAGACCGGCCAGAGGAATTCTTTGAACACCGCTCTGCACGAGCGCCAGAAGCCCGTTTTCGCGTACGGACCGTCGTGGAACAGCGACGCACAGTTGTCCTCCAGCGCCCGGGTGACCAGGGGGCTGAAGTCGGTGAATTCGCTGACCAGGAACTCTTTGAAGCCCGACGGCCACGCGTTCTGGGCTGGTTCGTGTTGTGCCTCCACGACGCCGAGTGTAATGCAGCGGTAACACGGATGTTACAAATCACACCTAGTTCAAGAGCGCGAACGCCTCTTGGGCGACGAGAAACGCGTAGCTGGACGGGATCAGATCGATCGCTTCACCGCTCTGGAACTGCTCGGTGACGATCCAGTCCTGACCCGCCTCGTCGGTTGCCAGAAATGCGCCGGCCAGATCGCCGGGCGCACTCCCGCCCTTGAAACCCGAATACGGCCACTGCGCCGCATCGAGGTGCACGCCCGGGGTGATCGCCAGGATCCGGCGGTTCTCCTCCCCTGCCGAACTCGAGGCCAGGTATGCCATCGCGGCACATACGTCCTGCGCATTTGCGAACCATTCGACACCGTTGGCGGACGCCGGATTGTCGAGGAAGTTCTCGAAGTCGATCTCGAGCGGCCGTGCGTCCGCTTGCTCGAGGAGCTTCTCGCGTCCGTCGGGGTCCGCATCGGCCCATTCGGATCGCAGGTTCGGATCGCCGAATCCGATGACGAAGAACTGCCGGGTGTCCATCATCGGCGTCATGATCGACGGGTCGTGATGGCCCATGACGCCGAGTTGGCGTTCGATGCGGTCGTGGCCCAGGCGTTCCATCAGCAGATCCGTTGCGGTGTTGTCGGACAACGAGATCATCTTCTCGGCGGCCTCGCGAACCGACACCGCGGTGCCGTCGGGCAGATTCTGCAGTTCGCCGGACGGCGCACTCTTGGTCTCGTCCCGGATGGTGAGCCGATCGTCCCACCGGACTCTGCCCGCCTCGATCTCGTCGGTGAGCGCGCCGAGGACGTACAACTTGAATACCGAACCCAACGGAAGCACCGAGTCCGCATTGGTGGAGTACACGGCCTCGCAGTCGCCGCCGTTGAGACGAGACGCGCTGTAGGAGTAAGTCGGAGCAACCTTCGACAGTGCTGCGTCGAGGTCGTCGAACGACGAGATCTGGGGTGTGTCGGGCTTGGCCAGGAAGCCGTTGAGCGTGCCGTCGGCGTCGATCGATGTCGAGATCGTCGCGGGTATACCCCCTGTGGTGATGCTCAGTACGCCGGTCTGGGCACCGGATTCGAAGCCCGTCGCCACGTTCGGCGCGCCTGCTCTCAGCTGTTCGAGGGGAGCGACGAGTCCGCCCAGCGGTGCGACGGCCTCGGCGAGTTCGGGGCCGGTGACGGCGTCGACGGCCGCTGCATCGGGCGCGCTGTCGCTGTTGATCCACTGCAAGATCCGGTCGTTCAGTGCGCCGAGAGGAGTCGACGTGTCGATGGCGAAGTCGGGTGTCGAGGTGGTGGTCGTCGGTCTTGTGGCCGTGCCGCCACAGGCGGAGAGTGCCAGGGTTGCCACCAGGGCAACGACTGCGAATCTCGTCCTGGTGCGCGGCATGATCATTCTGCGATGCTAACGGATTCGGACATTTCACCTCGAGCGGCGACAGAGTCGGAAGCGCCGGGTCGCTGTGGCAGGGTGCTGTGGCGTGTTGACTTCCGAGGACATCCGTCGAATCGACCGTGATCATCTGTGGCACCCCTACAGTCGGTTTCCCGCGAGCGCGACCGCGCTGGTGGTCGACAGTGCATCCGGGGTGCGGCTGACGCTGGCCGACGGCAGGCAACTCATCGACGGCATGAGCTCCTGGTGGGCTGCGGTGCACGGCTACCGGCACCCGGTGCTCGACGCCGCCGCCCACGATCAGATGGGCCGCATGAGTCACGTGATGTTCGGCGGCCTGACGCACGCTCCGGCAGCCAGGTTGGCGGAGCTGTTGGTCGAGATCACCCCCGCGGGACTCGACAAGGTGTTTCTTGCCGATTCCGGATCGGTCTCGGTCGAGGTAGCGGTGAAGATGGCCCTGCAGTACTGGCGTGCGCGCGGCGAGAGCCGTCGCACACGGTTGTTGACCTGGCGCGGGGGTTACCACGGAGACACGTTCGCGCCGATGAGCGTGTGCGATCCGGACGGCGGCATGCACGCGCTGTGGACCGATGTGCTGGCGAAACAGGTGTTCGCTCCGGCTCCGCCGGCGGAGTTCGACGCCGGCTACGTCGCCGACTTCGAGTCGATATTGAACGAGCATGCGAGCGAACTGGCGGCGATCATCGTCGAGCCGATCGTGCAGGGTGCGGGAGGGATGCGGTTTCACGACGCGCGCTATCTCACGGAACTACGCCGTCTGGCGGACGAGTACGGCGTCCTGCTGATCTTCGACGAGATCGCGACCGGCTTCGGCCGGACCGGGGAGCTGTTCGCCGCCGACCATGCCGGGGTTGCACCGGACATCATGTGCGTTGGGAAGGCGCTGACCGGCGGTTATCTGACCCTGGCGGCGACGCTGTGCACCACCGACGTGGCGGAGACGGTGTCGGGCGGTGAGGCCGGCGGGCTGATGCACGGGCCGACGTTCATGGGCAATCCGCTCGCATGCGCCATCGCGGTGGCCTCGGTGGAGCTGTTGCTCTCGCGCGAGTGGCGCGCCGAGGTCGCCGGTCTGGCATCGGGGTTGGCCGACGGCCTCGCACCGGCCCGGTCCCTGCCGGGAGTCGCGGACGTTCGCGTCCTCGGCGGCATCGGTGTGGTCGAGATGCGTGATCCGGTGAACATGGCACGGGCGACCGCTGCAGCCGTCGACGCAGGGGTGTGGCTGCGGCCGTTCGGTCGGCTCGTCTATGCGATGCCGCCGTACGTGTGCACCGCCGACGATGTGGCGGCTATCGCTGGGGCCATGGTGGCGGTGGCCCGGAACCATACTTGAACACTGTTCAAGTATGGTGCTGGCATGACCGCTCTGGAGTGGCTCGACGCCGCCGCGCACGACCGACGCACGGCGGGCCTCGAGCGCGTCGTCGTTGCTCGGAGGGCCGGGGACACCGTCCTCGATCTGGCGTCGAACGACTACCTCGGTCTGGCTCGGCATCCGGCCGTCCTCGACGGGGCCTGCGCGGCCGTCCGCCGGTGGGGAGGTGGGTCCACCGGATCGCGGCTGGTCACCGGGACGACAACCGCGCACGAGCGCCTCGAGGAAGAACTCGCCGATTTCCTCGGGTTCGAGTCCGGGCTGGTGTTCTCCTCCGGCTACACCGCCAATCTCGGGATCGTGACGGCGCTGACGGGCCGAGATGCGCTGGTGGTCTCGGACGCCGCATCGCACGCATCGCTGATCGACGCGTGCCGACTGTCTCGGGCGCGGGTGGTCGTCGCACGACACTGCGATCCAGAGCACGTCGATCGACTTCTTCGTGAACGCACTGAGACGCGGGCACTGGTGGTGACCGACTCGGTGTTCAGCGCGGACGGAGATCTGGCCCCGCTGACCGAGCTCTACGCGGTGTGCCGGCGACGGAACGCGGTGCTCGTGGTCGACGAAGCGCACGGACTGGGTGTGCGCGGCGAGGGCGGACGCGGCGCCGTCCACGACGCCGGACTGGCCGGTGAGCCCGACCTGGTGGTCACCGCGACGTTGTCCAAGGCACTCGGGTCGCAGGGCGGCGTGGTACTCGGGCCTGCCGCCGTCCGCAACGAGGTACTGCACGGCGCGCGCACTTTCGTCTTCGACACCGGACTTGCCCCGGCCTCGGTGGGCGCAGCGTCGGCCGCGCTGGCGATTCTGCGCGCCGAACCCGAGCGGGTGACTGCGATCGGCCGTCGAGCAACACAATTGGCTGCTGCGGCGGGAGCCGAACCCACTGCATCGGCAGTCGTTCCGGTGATACTCGGCGATTCGCAGCGTGCCGTCCGCGCGGCCGAGAACTGCCTGCAGCTCGGCGTACGCGTCGGGTGCTTCCGGCCGCCGTCCGTTCCCCCGGACGCATCTCGATTGCGACTGACGGCTCGCGCCGACCTCACCGATGCCGATATGGGCCGTGCCGCATCCGTTCTGGCAGCGGTGCTGGGATGACGGTAATGATCATTACCGGAACCTCGACCGACGTGGGCAAGACGGTGGTGACCGCTGCGCTCGCCGCCGCGGCCCTTGCACACGGACGAACCGTGTCGGTGTGCAAACCGGCGCAGACCGGAGTTGGCGACAACGGCCCGGATGAATCGGATATCGATGTGGTGGAACGTCTTTCGGGGGTCTGCGGAATCGAGCTGGCGCGGTACCCGGAGCCGCTTGCGCCGGATGTCGCGGCGCGGCGATCGGGCCGGCCGATGCTCGAACTCGACTCCGTCGTCGACGCCGTGCGCGCGCTCGACGAGGCCGTCGACCTGGTCCTCGTCGAAGGTGCCGGCGGGGTGGCGGTGCGCCTGGGCGCAGAAGGATTCACCGTGCTCGATCTGGCCGGTGCCGTCGGGGCGTCGGTCCTGATCGTGGCGGGGGCAGAGTTGGGGACGCTCAATCACAGCGCGCTGACCGTCGCCGCTGTGCGTACTGCGGACGCGGACTGCGCCGGACTGGTGATCGGGTCGTGGCCGACCGAACCGAGTCTGGCGGCACGAATCAACCTGGAAGAGTTGCCGCTGGTGACGGGTGTCGAGCTGCGTGCACGGATGCCCGCCGGGGCCGGCGCATTGAACAGCAACGAATTCGGCGTGCTTGCTCGGTCGATATTCGGCGAGTTTACCGCCTCATTACTCGGGTAACTGGCTGGGATGGTCTGCCGCTTGGGCAGTCGAAACAGATCGGGAGTTCCCATATGAGCACCGCAGTGTGGATCATCATCGCAGTAGTCGTCGTCGTGTTGGTCGTTGCCGTCGCCCTGATAGTGGCGCGCAAAGGCAAGGAGCGAAAAAGGCTGGAAGCGAACGATATTCGCGAAAAGGCCGCCGACCAGTCAGCCATCGCGGAAGAGCGTGAACTACAGGCCCGCGAAAGCGAGGCCAAGGCACGTCGCGCGCAGGCGGAAGCCGACGTCAAAGCCGCCGAGGCCGAAAAACTTGCACAGCAGGCACAATCCCACCAGGGAGTTGCGGCGGCATCGCGCGACGAAGTGAACTCTGAATTCGAGCGCGCGAACGCTATCGATCCGGACGTCAAAGGCGGCCGAAAGATGACCGGTGACCGGAACGGAAGTGCCGACCTGAACGCTGCTAATGATCGGAACTTGGCTGGCGACCGGGACGCGGCTTTTGATCGGGATGCGGCTTTTGATCGGGATGCGGCTGTCGATCGGGATGCGGCTGTCGACCGGAATGCGGCTGTCGACCGGAATGCAGCTGTCGACCGGAATACAGCGGTCGATCGAAACGACGGTGTCGATCGGAATGCGACTGCCGATCGCAGCGCAGGAGATTCGGCCTTGACCGGTAACCCGGACGTTCCCCCGACGGCACCCCGGCACGAGCGGAACTAGTTCGTCGACGTATGGGGTAGTTCGAGTTCCACGACCTCGTGCTCGCCGAGGTTCGGTCGCTCGTTGGTGATCTTGGCCTTGGCATAGGCCATCAGATTCGAGACCTTCGAACCCGGAGTCGACCAGTATTCGGCACCCTCGGCGGCCACGTGGATCAACGCCACCTCACGAGAATCGGGGTTCTTCTCGAACCACGTGGCCGTCCGGGTGTTCCACAGTTCCTCGGCCTTCGTCTGGTTCTCGACCACTGCGGCGGTTCCGGACAGGGAAACCCAGCCCTCGCCTGATTGAAACGAGACGTTGACCGTCGGGTTCGCCGCGATGTCGGCCACCTTGCGAGAGTCATGGGCGGCGAAGAACCACAGATCGCCGTCGAACTCGGCTTCCTGCAGCGCCATCGGCCGCGAGATGAGGTGGCCGTCTCGTCCGACGGTGGTGAACATGCAGAGTCCGGCCTCGGACATCAGTTCGGCCACCTTGGTGACGCCGTCTCCGGTGCTACCGGTATCTGTTCTATCGGTGTCAGTCATTCGAACCGACTACCCGGTGTGCAGTTCGCTCAATCGTCCGGCGGACCACCGACCGAGAGCGCATTATTACGCCCTGTAGTTGGTGATTTCGCAGAACCTGGGACACTGGAGGTCGTGACTGTTCCTACCGGCGACGACGCCCCCGTATCGGCCCAACTCTTTGCCCGCGCGAGCTCGGTGATTCCCGGTGGCGTCAACTCGCCGGTGCGCGCCTTCGCGTCGGTCGGTGGCACACCGCGGTTCATCACGCAGGCCAGCGGATACACGATGACCGACGCCGACGGTAAGTCCTACGTCGACCTCATCTCGTCCTGGGGCCCGATGATCCACGGACACGCCCATCCCGCCATCGTCGAGGCGGTCCAGAAGGCGGCCGCGACCGGCCTGTCGTTCGGTGCACCCACCGAGCGCGAAATCGAACTGGCCGAGGAAATCGTGCGCCGCGTCGGCCCCGTCGACCAGGTACGCCTTGTGAATTCGGGCACAGAAGCAACCATGAGCGCGGTGCGGTTGGCACGCGGGTTCACCGGACGCACCAAGATCCTCAAATTCTCCGGCTGCTACCACGGCCACGTCGACGCACTCCTGGCCGACGCCGGCTCGGGACTGGCCACCTTCGGACTGCCGACATCACCCGGAGTCACCGGCGCTCAGGCGTCGGACACCATCGTCGTTCCCTACAACGATCTCGATGCGTTGACCGCCGCCTTCGATGCCAACCCCGACCAGATCGCGTGCATCATCACCGAAGCCGCCGCAGGCAACATGGGCGCGATCCCGCCGGTCACCGGTTTCAACGAGGGATTACGTCGACTTGCAACCGAACGCGGCGCGTTGCTGATCATGGACGAGGTCATGACCGGATTCCGCGTCAGCGCAGCCGGTTGGTACGGCATCGACGGTGTCGCCGGTGATCTCTACACCTTCGGCAAGGTCATGTCCGGAGGGTTGCCCGCCGCCGCATTCGGCGGCCGCGCGGACGTCATGGCCTACCTCGCACCGGCCGGCCCGGTGTATCAGGCGGGCACCCTGAGCGGAAACCCCGTTGCCGTCGCGGCCGGACTGACGAGCCTGCAACTGGCCGATGCCGCCGTCTACGAGAAGCTGCAGGCCAACTCTCAGCGACTCGGGACACTGCTCGGCGACGCTCTCACCGCCGAAGGCGTCACCCACCACGTGCAGTTCGCGGGCACTATGGTGAGTGTGTTCTTCGCCGATGGGCCCGTCACCGACTACGCGCAGGCCAAAGCCGCGCAGACGTGGCGATACCCGGCGTTCTTCCACGCTTTTCTCTCGCGTGGGGTGTACCCGCCGCCGAGCGCATTCGAGGCCTGGTTCGTCTCTGCGGCCCTGGACGACAGAGCCTTCGAGATCATCGCCGACGCGGCCCCGGCAGCCGCGAAAGCTGCCGCAGCCGCTACCGCACCGCACTGATCACCCCGACCACCCGACCAGCAAGAACAGGACCCGACGTGACCGAGGCCCCCGCAACACATCCGCACTCGACGACGCGCACCATCGTGCATGTCCTCCGGCACGGCGAGGTGCACAACCCCAAGGGCATCCTGTACGGACGGCTGCCGGGCTTCAAGCTGTCGGTGACGGGACAGTCGCAGGCCAAGGCCGTCGCAGATGCGCTCGCCGGGCACGACATCACCCACGTCGTCGCATCGCCGCTGCTGCGCGCGCAGGAGACCGCCGCACCCATTGCGGCGGCTCACGGTCTGACGATCGCCGAGGACGAGAACCTCATCGAAGCGGGTAACGAGTTCGAGGGACTGCGAGTGGCTGTGGGCGACGGCGCACTGCGTCGGCCACGGCACTGGTGGAAACTGCGCGACCCGTTCACCCCGTCGTGGGGAGAGCCGTACCTGCAGATCGCGCACCGCATGCTCGCCGCCGTCAACGCGGCCCGCGTCGAAGCCGTCGGGCACGAGGCGGTCTGCGTCAGCCACCAACTGCCGGTGTGGACGCTGCGCCGATTCCTGCAGGGCGACCGGCTCTGGCACGACCCACGCAACCGTCAATGCGGACTCGCGTCGCTGACGTCGTTGGTCTACGAGGGCGACCAACTCGTCGACCTCGTTTACTCCGAGCCCGCGGGCTCGTCCGACCCGAGGATCTCCGGTGCGTAGGTTTCTGCTCGCGGTTGCCGCAGCGGCGCTCGTCGCGGGGTGCTCGACCGGTACCGACGCCGTCGCGCAGGGAGGCACCTTCCAGTTCGTCTCCCCGGGCGGACAGACCGACATCTACTACGAGCCCGACGAGCGCGGCACCATCGGCGAGCTGTCCGGGCCCGATCTGATGACCGAGGGCAAGACGACCTCGCTGTCGGACTACGACGGCGACGTCGTGGTTCTCAACGTCTGGGGTCAGTGGTGCGGACCGTGCCGCGGTGAAGCCGACGACCTCGAAGAGGTCTACGAGGCCACCAAGTCTCTCGGCGTCGAATTTCTCGGCATCAACGTGCGCGACGAATCACAAACCGCCGCACAGGACTTCGTCATCAGCAACAACGTCGGCTACGCCTCCATCTACGACCCGCCGATGCGCACTCTGACCGCGCTCGGCGGCGTCCCCACCTCCGTCATCCCGACGACCCTCGTGCTCGACCGGCAGCATCGCGTCGCGGCGGTGTTCCTGCGAGAGCTACTCGCCGAGGACCTGCAACCCGTCGTCGAACGCGTGGCAGCCGAGGAGCCAGTGCAGCCGTGAGCGAGATGTACCTAGCCGGGATCGGCGCGAGTTTCCAGGAAGCCGCGGCCTCCGGGCCGCTGATCCTGGCCCTCGGAGCCTGCGTGCTGGCCGGGCTCGTCTCCTTCGCGTCGCCGTGCGTGGTGCCCCTGGTGCCCGGATACCTCTCATACCTCGCCGGAGTCGTCGGAGCCGACGCCCCGGCCGTCAGCGCCGACGAGGCAGCCGTCAAGACGAAAGTGCGTAGCGGCCGGTTGCGCGTAGCCGGAGCGGCGGGACTGTTCGTCCTCGGATTCACCGTGGTGTTCGTCCTCGCCACCGCATCGGTCTTCGGAGCGATCTCCGTGCTGGCGATCAACCGCGAACTGCTCATGCGCATCGGTGGTGTCGTCACCATCGCCATGGGTCTGGTGTTCGTGGGACTGATACCCGCACTGCAACGCGATGTGCGGTTCGAGCCGAAACGGATCGGCTCGCTGGCCGGTGCGCCGTTGCTCGGCGGCGTGTTCGCACTGGGGTGGACGCCCTGTCTCGGTCCGACGCTCGCCGGCGTCATCTCGCTCGCCGCAGGCACCGACGGTGCGACGGCGGCGCGCGGCGTCACCCTCATCGTGGCGTATTGCCTCGGTCTGGGATTGCCGTTCGTGATCCTCGCGTTCGGTTCGGTCAGCGCGCTGCGAGGCGTCGGCTGGCTGCGTACACATGCACGACAGATACAGGTGTTCGGCGGAATGATGTTGATAGCAGTAGGAATCGCACTGGTCACCGGTGCGTGGGATCAGTTCGTCGGTTGGGTGCGCGACGCCTTCGTCTCCGATGTGGTGTTGCCGATATGACCGTCGACCTCGAAGAGCGCACCGGAGCCCCTCGCAAGCAGTCTCCGCTCGGCCAGGCAGTGGCGCTGGTCCGCAACACCTGGCGCGGCCTGACCAGCATGCGCACCGCCTTGGTGCTGCTGTTTCTGCTGGCATTCGCCGCGGTTCCCGGTGCCTTGGTGCCGCAGCGCAGCCTCAATGCGGGCAAGGTCGACGAGTACATCGCCGACCGTCCCACCCTGGGTCCGATCATGGACCGGTTCGAGCTGTTCGACGTGTTCGGCAGCTTCTGGTTCACCGCGATCTACGCACTGCTGTTCATCTCGTTGATCGGCTGCATCCTGCCGCGCTGCATCGAGCACGCCAAGCAACTGCGCACCAAGCCCGTGCGCGCGCCCCGCAACCTCTCTCGCCTGCCGCACCACAGTCGTCACGACACCGACGGAACGCCGGAGGAGATCGCCGCACGGGTGCGCACCCAGCTGCGCGGCTGGCGCGTCGCCCAGCGAACCGAGGAAAGCGGAGCAGTCACTCTGTCGGCGGAGAAGGGCTACGTCCGTGAACTGGGCAACCTGGTCTTCCACCTCTCGCTCGTCGGACTGTTGGCCGCGATCGCGATGGGCAAGCTGCTCGGTTACGAGGGCAACCGCATCGTCATTGCTGACGACGGACCCGGATTCTGCACTTCGACCCCCGCGAACTACGACTCCTTCCGCGCCGGCAACCTCGTCGACGGCACCGCGTTGGAGCCGTTGTGCGTACGCGTCAAGGACTTTCGAGCGGACTACCTCGACACCGGCCAGGCCGAGATGTTCACCTCCAACATCGAGTACCAGGCGGGCAGGGACCTCACGAACAACGTCTGGCGCGACGACCAACTGCAGGTCAATCACCCGTTGCGCGTCGCAGGAGACCGCGTCTACCTGCAGGGCCACGGCTACGCACCCACCTTCACCGTGACGTTCCCGAACGGCGAGACCCGCACCGACACGATCCAATGGCAGCCGACGGACGCGACGACCTTCCTGTCCAGCGGAGTGTTGCGCGTCGACCCGCCCGGTGGTCTGTATCCCGACGCAGTGGACCGCCGCCAGAACCAGATCGCCATCGAGGGACTGTTCGCGCCGACCGCGTCGTTCCAGGGCAGTCTGCTGTCGTCGAGCTTCCCCGCGATGAACGACCCCGCGGTCGCCATCGACATCTACAAGGGCGACACAGGGCTCGACACCGGACTGCCGCAGTCGATCTTCTCGCTCGATCAGGAAATGATCGCTCAGGGCAGGCTGGTGAAGCAGGACCGCGTCAATTTGATGCCGGGAGAATCCGCGACGCTGAGCGACGGCACCGTCGTCACGTTCGACGGCGCAAAGGAATTCGTCAACCTTCAGGTCTCGCACGACCCGGCCCAGACCTGGGTGCTGATCTTCGCACTCACGATGATGGGCGGACTGCTCGTCTCACTGGTGATCAAGCGTCGCAGAATCTGGGTCCGGCTCACCGCCGACACCCAGGCACGACGTACTGTAGTAGACCTCGGCGGACTTGCACGCACCGATCAGGCGGGGTGGGGCGAAGAGTTCGACCGCCTGTGCACCCGCCTGCTCGGCGACACCTCGAAACAGGAGAACTGACCGATGCCGATCAACGAGACTCTCTCGCAGTACAGCGACTGGTCCTTCGAATCAGCGTTCACCATCTACGTGCTCGCATTCGTTCTGCTCATCGCCCAGTACGCCTCCGCCAAGGCCACGGCCGCTCAGGCCAAGGAGCTCGTCGGCGCAGGTGCCCCGGTGACCGAGAACCGGCCGGGACGGGTCACCGAAGCGCCGAAGCGGCCGCTCTCCGACCGTCTGGCAGGCATGGGCTTCGCGCTGCTCGCCCCGGCCCTCGCACTGCACATCGCCTCGGTGGTCCTGCGCGGGTTCGCCACGCACCGTTTCCCGCTGGGCAACATGTACGAGTTCGTCACGATGGCCACCGCGGCCGCGGCCCTCACCTCGGTGATCGTGCTGCGCAAGAAGACGATGCGTCCGATGCTCGTGTTCGTCCT
Source organism: Rhodococcus sp. NPDC078407 (assembly GCF_044542515.1). Lineage (NCBI taxonomy): Bacteria > Bacillati > Actinomycetota > Actinomycetes > Mycobacteriales > Nocardiaceae > Rhodococcus > Rhodococcus sp. NPDC078407. The sequence continues at coordinate 64,017 of NZ_JBITUQ010000006.1, forward strand.
GGCGCCGATCATCGTCCTGATGTTCTTCGCCGCCACCAAGCTCTACGCCGACGCTGCTCCGGTCGTTCCGGCACTGCGCTCGTACTGGCTGCCCATCCACGTCACCATCGTCAGCGTCGGCAGCGGCATCCTGCTGGTCTCCGGCGTCGCCAGCCTGCTGTTCCTGCTGCGCATCAAGCAGCCCATCGGCGAGGAAAGCGTCGGGTTCTGGGGAAAGTTCGCCTCCAAGCTGCCCGACGCACAGGCCCTCGACCGACTCGCCTACAAGACGACCATCGTGGCGTTCCCGCTCTTCGGGGCCGGAGTCATCCTCGGTGCAATCTGGGCCGAAGCTGCCTGGGGACGTTTCTGGGGCTGGGACCCCAAGGAGACGATGTCGTTCATCACGTGGATCATCTACGCGGCTTACCTGCACGCCCGCGCGACCTCCGGATGGCGCAACACCCGCGCGGCCTGGATCAACGTCGCGGGATTCACCGCCATGCTGTTCAACCTCTTCATCATCAACATGGTGGTATCGGGACTGCACAGCTACGCCGGCCTGAACTAGCACTCGGCGGCTGCGCAGGCCGCTCAGCTGGTAGCGTCCGATCCGGCTCGATGGGGGAGACATCCGAGCCTGATCGAAGGATGTAGGACGCGAACTGGGGGGAATCGGTCATGGCCGATCGGCATGAAAACAATTGGGAACCCGTCCGTCCGTTGGACGACGACTCGCCCGATGACCGAACTCCGGATCCGGTGCCTCATGTGCCGGCAGTCGTCGCCGAGGCTGCGGCGGTCCCCGACTCGAAACCCGCGGTTGCACGAGAACCGTTCCGCTCGACGCCCATCACGATGCCGCCCGAGAGCAAGGACGAGCAGGCGTCAGCGCCACGCCAGCTCACGCCTGCACCGGTGGCGGGTTCCACGACACCAGTGGGTGAATCGACAGCCGCGTCCGCGCCGATCGAATTCGGCGATGGGGCGGACACCTCCAGTGGGTCCGATGCCGATGCCGATGAGGTTGCGGCTGTCCTGGAGGAGACGGCTGTGCTGGAGCAGCGCGGCGTAACGGTCCTTCCGCCGGAGGTGCCTGCTGCTCCGCCCGCGCAGGCGGCTCCCATAGCTCGACGTCCGGCGCAGGGTCCCATCCAGAGCCCGCCGGTGCCGTCGGTGCCACCACCGAACCAACAGCGGGTACCGCGCAATCACGAAGTGCCGCAACAAGCTTGGCTTTCTTCCCAGGAGCGAGTCCGGTCACGAGGAAATCCACCTGATCAGTGGGCATCGCGGATCGCTCCTTCGAATCCCCAGGCATCGGCGGTCCGGCCGATCATGCAGCCTGCGTCCGCGCACGATCTCGGGGATTCGTTGCTCATCCGGCCGACGAACGTGCCGCCGGTCGCCGGGTGGCGTCGAGCGTTGTACGTGACGTCCGGCGGTCGCATCGATGTCGGTAACAGCGCCGCCCAGCAGCGCCGTCTCGAGCTGACCGCGCAGGTGGACCGGACGCTGGTGGGGTCTTACCGAGTTGCGGTGCTCTCGCTGAAGGGCGGTGTGGGAAAGACGACGACCACGGCGACTCTGGGGTCGACCTTCGCGGGCATCCGAGGTGACCGTGTGATCGCAATCGATGCGAACCCCGACCGTGGAACGCTGGGTCAGAAGGTTCCTTGCGAAACGACCGCGACCGTTCGAAACCTGTTGCGTGACATCGACTCCCTGGATCGCTACAGCGATGTTCGGGCATACACGTCGCAGAATGCCAACCGGCTGGAAGTATTGGCATCCGACTCGGATCCGGCAGCATCGGAGGCATTCAGCGGTGAAGACTACGACCGCGCAGTGGAGTTGTTGGAGAAGTTCTACAGCATCGTCATCACCGATTGCGGCACCGGCTTGATGCACTCGGCCATGGAGAGCATTCTCGAGGGCACCGACACTCTCGTGGTCGTCAGTTCGGCGTCGGTGGACGGTGCACGGAGCGCGTCGGCGACGCTCGACTGGCTCGACGCCCACGGCTATCGCTCGTTGGTGGCCACATCGGTGGCCGTGGTCAACGGTGTTCGCCCCCGAGCAGGAAAGGTCGATCTTCAAAAGGTCATCGAGCACTTCGAACAACGCTGCGCCCATGTCCGAACGGTTCCGTTCGACCCGCATCTCGAGGAAGGCGCAGAGATCGAGTTGGATCGCCTTCGTGGACGCACCCGCACAGCACTCCTCGAAGTTGCGGCAGCGGTAGCGGCCGGATTCCCGGACTCGCCCACCGCTTCCCGCCCCGTTCGAGAGCTACCGAACCCTACTCGTTAGGTTCGGTGCCCGCCTCGGTCCCGTCTTTTCCGCCGCGGCGAGCTTCCCGGTTGATTCGCCACAGAAAATCGGGATCGTCGTCGGGTCCGACCGTGCGGGTCGGTGCAACTCCTGCGCTGGGCCCGAAAGCCTTCCAGAAGAGCACCACCAAAGCCACCAAGCCGATCAACGCCAATAAATAGATCACGACGCACCTCCTCCTACGAGGGTAGCCGCGATGCAACAGCCACCGCACCCGTCGAGCGTCGAAGATTCCTGAGAATGTTCGATGAGTTCGGACGGGTGCGGATCAACAGCGAAATTGATAAGTGAAGGTCCGGATCAGCGGTGTGCGCCGGCTTCCGTCGTCAGCGATGTCAGCAGCTGCATGACCTCGGTTTCACGGAAGCGGCGGTGTCCACCGGGAGTGCGGAGCGATCCCAACCGTCCGGCGTGTGCCCAGCGGGTCACGGTCTTGGGGTCGACGTGAAAAAGCGCGGCTACCTGACCCGGCGTGAGCAGTGAGTCCTGAGCCTTGTGGAATGTGGGTGCGCTCATCTGTCGTGTCCTCCTACGGTGCGTTCCGGAGCAAATGCGTCGAACCGGAGATATCGGTCTGCTGCGTGTGAACCCCATGGTTGCACTCGAACCCCTAGGTACTCGACTGATACAAGGTTGGTAAAGGGGAGGTAATGGACAAATCGGTCACGATGGGGGTGGGTCGGAATGCCCGTCCCGACCGGTAACCTGGGACCCGTGAGTGACGCGACGAATGCCGACAGCAGCGAACCGACCAGCGGAAATGCCACGCCGGGCGCGTCCGCCAAAAAATCCCTCGCTGTGAATCTCGGCGTCTACACCTTCGCGCGGCTCGCGCTCGTCATCGCGATCGGCGCAGTGATCGTAGGCGTCGGTTTACTGTTCGGCGTCGAAGTTCCGATCCTCGTTGCCGCCATATTCTCAGTGCTGATCTCGCTACCGCTCTCGCTGCTGCTGTTCAAGAAGATGCGCATCCGCGTCAACGAATCCATCGCGGCCGTCGACGAGAACAGGCGCACCGCGCGGGCGGACCTTCAATCCAAACTGCGCGGTGAAGACGGCAAGAAATGACGGCGTCCGTTGATCACTCGGCATCACGGGCGTGGGTCGACAACGCCGTCCGGCTGATCGAAGCCGACTCTCAACGCAGCGCCGATACCCACCTGTTGCGCTACCCCCTCCCGTCGGCATGGGGAATATCGCTGTACCTCAAAGACGAATCCACTCACATCACCGGCAGCCTGAAGCACCGGCTGGCGCGGTCGCTCTTTCTCTACGCGATCTGCAACGGGTGGATCACCGAGCGCACCACGGTGATCGAAGCCTCGTCGGGCTCCACCGCCGTCAGTGAGGCCTACTTCGCCGGACTGCTGGGTCTGAAGTTCGTCGCGGTGATGCCGCGAAGCACCAGCCCGGCCAAGGTCGCTCTCATCGAGTCACACGGCGGGAGGTGCCATTTCGTCGATCGACCCGGTGAGATGTACACCGAAGCACACAGGCTCGCCGCCGAACCCGACGGCCACTACATGGACCAGTTCACCCACGCCGAGCGCGCTACCGATTGGCGCGGAAACAACAACATCGCGGAGTCGATCTTCGATCAGCTCCGACTCGAAGAATGCCCCATCCCCGACTGGGTGGTGGTGGGCGCGGGAACCGGTGGAACCAGTGCCACCATCGGGCGATACATCCGATATCGCAGGCACGCAACGAAATTGGCTGTGGTGGACCCCGAGAACTCGGCGTTCATCGGTGGGTACCGAACCGGGGACGCCGGCTTCGAGACAGGCTTGTCCTCCCGCATCGAAGGAATCGGCCGGCCGCGGGTAGAACCGTCGTTCGTCGGCCAGGTGATCGACCGTATGATCGCGGTTCCCGACGCGGCGTCGGTTGCCGCCGCGAGATTCACCTCGGAAGCACTCGGAAAGCGGGTGGGTGGATCGACGGGGACCAACATCTGGGGTGCGTTCGGATTGATCTCGGACATGATCGCCGCAGGCCGACGCGGCAGCGTTGTGACGTTGCTGTGCGACGGTGGAGATCGGTACTCGCAGACCTACTTCGACGACACCTGGGTCGCGAACCAGGGCATGGATCTCGCCGAACCGACCGCTGCGCTCGAGAAGTTCATTCGCACCGGAGTGTTCTGAACGGCGGCCTATGTGCTCACCGCTGTCGACGCCGCCGCTGTTGCAGCGGACACCGCGACGACCGCCGGCCAGGCACCGATCCTCTTGGCCAGTGGGTGCGAAGCCCCGAACGCGACGAGGTACGTCCCGAGCAAGGCACCGGCACGGGCAGAACCCGAAGACTTCTGCCACTGGGTCGTGCATGCCACGCCGACGGCTGCGAGCACCGCTCCGCCGAGTTGACGATTGTGTGACCGGCGGGCAACGGCGAAGCCGCCGAGCAGACCGCCGGCAGCAAGAGCGGACGTAGCAAGCGAGCGGCGAGTGTCCTTGGTTGGCATGGTCGTCAGCCTAGCCGCGCCTGCACCTGCAGGCTCCTCGCAAGATGGTCTCGCTGCTCGATCACCAAGCGCCGCAACGCAGCCGGTGCCCACTCGTGGTCGGCCAGCCAGGCGTCCGCAGTGTCGGTCGACGATTGCTGCGGAAAGAGACGGACGACTATTCGCCGGGCGATCTCGATACTGCGGGAAGTCCACAGGGCCGAGATGGATTCGAAGTATCGCTCGTCGTAGGGCTGAGTGAGGTCTGGTCGGTGACCGGCGGTGAAGCCGGTGATGAAGGCGTCGAGCACATCGTTGGAAAGGTCCTGGCGTTCGGTGACAGCAGCCCACGCCTTCGCCTTGCCTGAGGCCAAGGGCATGGCCGCCGACGCCGCAACGTGGGCGGTGTGCCCCGACAAGGTGTCGTCCGCGGCGAGTTCACCATCGAGGTCCTCGGACGTCGCGTGGCCGGTGGCCGAGAGCGCCAGCCACAATGCCCACCGCAGATCAGGATCGAGTCGCAACCCCGCGATGGTGCGCGTGCCGTCGAGAAGTGAGCGCAGATCCTCCGCCAAGAAGTCGTCCAGCTGCGCAGTCGATGCGACCGCACGCGCCCACACCAACTGCGCGTCGCTCCCGGGTTCGCTCGACCGAAGTTGTGTCCACGACGCGTCCAACCACTGCCGGGTGGGTTCGCGTCGTCGATCGTCGGGGAGGTAGTGCTCGAGCGTGAACATCACGTTGGCTGTGACTGCGGAGAGCAGTCCGATCTTGGGCTCGCTCGGCGCGAATCGGGTTGCGGCGTCGATGTATTCGCCTGCAGAGAGTTCGGCGTCCCGGGTGAGATTCCACAGTGCGGACCACACCAGACCTCGGGCCAGGGGGTCGACGATGCGATCGAGGTGGGCCAGCACGGTTGCCGTGGAGCGCTCGTCGAACCGGATCTTGGCGTACGTCAGATCGTCGTCGTTGAGTAGAACCAATGCGGCATCTTCGAAGTCGACCGGCGTTCGCGCCTCGGAGATGTCGAGTTCCTGGCGGTGGGTTCTCGTCAGATTCCCGTCCTCGTCCAGATCGTAGAGTCCCACGGCAAGGCGGTGCGGTCGCGGATCCGTCTGCTCGACGGCATCGCCGGTGTAGGTCAGGGTGGACACCCCAGTGGTCTGGAGCCACGCGTCCGCCCAGGTGTCGAGGTCGCGCCCGCTGGCGGTGGACATCTCGCTCAAGAGGTCCGTCAGTGTCGTGTTACCGAAGGCATGAGTGCGAAAGTAGTTGCGCGAGGCTGCGAAGAAGGCATCGGCACCGACGAATGCCCCTAGTTGTTTGAGCACGCTGGCTCCCTTGGCGTAGGTGATGCCATCGAAGTTGAGCTTGGCGGCTTCCAAGTCGGTGATGTCGGCGACGATCGGGTGAGTGGTGGGAAGCTGGTCCTGTAGATAGGCCCACCCCTTTCGGCGGTTCGCGAAACTGACCCAGGCATCGGTGAACCGAGTGGCCTCTGCCGAAGCGTAGGCACCCATGTAGTCCGCGAACGATTCCTTGAGCCACAGATCGTCCCACCACTGCATCGTGACGAGGTCGCCGAACCACATGTGCGCCATCTCGTGCAGAATCGTGTTGGCGCGAGCCTCGTACTGGGCTTCGGTTGCCGCCGAACGGAATACATACGATTCGGTGAACGTGACGAGTCCCGGGTTCTCCATCGCGCCGAGGTTGTATTCGGGGACGAAAATCTGGTCGTACTTCCCGAACGGGTAGGGATAGTCGAATTTGTCGTGGAAGAAGTCCAGGCCCCGCTTCGTGATGTCGAAGATGTCCTCGGCGTCGAAGTACTCGGCGAGTGAAGCCCGGCAGTACGCGCCGAGGGGTACGCTCACTTCGCCTCGTGTCCAGGATGATTCGACGCAGTGGTACGGGCCGGCCGCGACTGCGGTGATGTAGGTCGAGATGGGCAGGGTCGGAGCGAACGTGGTGACGGTGTCCGCGGTGACTCCCGCGCGGTTGGACAGAACCGTCCACTCGGGTGGTGCTGTCACCGTCAACGTGAACGAGGCCTTGAGATCGGGTTGCTCGAAGTTCGCGAATACCCGCCGAGCATCGGCCGGTTCGTACTGTGTGTAGAGGTAGACGTTGTTGTCGACGGGGTCGACGAAGCGGTGCAGTCCCTCACCCGACCTGCTGTAGCGCCCACGAGCACGTATTCGAACGACGTTGTACTCGGTGAGTCCGACCAACTGGATTCGAGCGCCGTCGTAATCGACCTCGGCTTCGGTTCCGTTGACGACGACTTCATCGACAGCAGCACCGATGAAGTCGACCCACGTCGCTGCGGTGGTCGCGTCGAATTCGATGGTGGTGACAGTCTCGAAAACATCGGCGTCCAGTTCGCCGGCGCGCGAGAGATCCAGATGTACCTCGTACTTCACCCCGTCGATGTGGCGAGATCGCCTGCGAGTTTCGGTCCGGGTCAGATTCGCGGTGCTCACCGAACCAACCCTAGGTGATTCCTTTTCACAGGGCGGGCGGGGTGAAATAGTGATTTCCGAGTGGATCGACAATGTGCAGAACTCCTTCCGGGAGAAGTTCTGTGCGCCAGAGTTTTCGCGTTTTCAAGTTGTGGTGCAGCCGACAGCGCGGACCTATGTTCGTGAGGATCGTCCATCCGCCTTTCTCGGGGCGTTGTCGGTCGAATTCGACGATATGGTCGAGATCGCAACGTTCCGAGGGCACGTTGCAGCCAGGATGCAGGCAGTACGGGTGTTCGGCGCGAACTTTCGCCGTGAGTGCGCGACTGGGCGTATAGCTCAGTGCGCCCGGAGGCGGACGTTTCATGCCGCCGTGGCCGTCTGGGTACAGGGCGTGGATGCCGATCGGATCGTCCCCGACGATGGCACGCCACCGTTCGATCAGTGTTCCTCCACCCGGCCGAGATCGTGTCTCGATAGCGGGTGCAGGTGTGGGCGCACTCGGGCCGGGTGCCTGCGGCTGTGGTGACGGTGCGTCCGGTGCCGCCGCAGTGTCCGGGGGCTCTGTGTCCTCGAGAGTTGGGCAGCCGTCCTCGGGACCGTCGGAAGCAGCCCGAGATGCTGCGCACGTCGCGCACACGCACAAGAGCGTCTCCCCGCGCATCAACGTGGTCTGGGCGTCGCCTCTGCGTTGGTCGTCCGAACGCGGATCCTCCGGATGAAGGCGCGCGACCTCGGCGTCGATCCGCGAAAGCTGGTCGTCTGCCTCGCCGTCGGTCATCAGTGTGGTCAGACTCGACAGTCCCCGTGCTCGGCGTCGAAGCCGAATTCGCTTCTCGGCGCGGGCGGCTCGATCGCGCATCGCACGGTCCCAGTCGGCGTCGGCCTCGATGAGCAGTCGGTCGATTTCGCGACCCAACGAGCCCGGAGCCATCTCATGGGCGGCTAGGAGGACCTCGGCCTCCAGTGCGACGACCGTCTTCGGCCGGGCATGAAGCAGATGATCGTGAATCGTTCGCACTCGCTCCAGATCCAGCGAGCCGTCGATGAAACTCTGACGTACGAGAGGGCGCAATCGGCACCACATCTGCAGCTTGTTGTCGACGGCGGCGAAAGTCGACGACAGTGCCGCCGCCAATTCACAGATCGCCGAGCTGTACAGATCCTTCTCGGTCACCCCGGTGACCCATGGTGAAGCTGAGGCAGTTCGATTCCGGACGTACTCGTCCATGAGAGCAAGCTCCGAGGCGGCGGCAGCGTTGATCGCCCGGCGCGCGCCCAAAACACCTGCAAGCGCAGAGTGGTCGTCAGTCGCCCACGTTGTTCTTCGTAACCCCATGTCACCCCCCAGCGACGGTGATCGAACATGCATTCGACCCATTGCGCAAAGTGTAGATCGGGGTACCGACAAGTTTCTCGGCCCAGGTCAGGTGCCGTGGACCGCGGAGACAGCCCGGCTCACATCGAGTTCGAGGAGGTAGTGGTTGATGGCGATTGCGGCCCTCGATCCTGCCGCTGCCGCATTGATCAGTTGGGCCGGCGAATCCGATACGTTGCCTGCAGCCCATACGCCGGCGACACTGGTGAGCCCGGTGGGGTCGGTGGCCACCCACCCGTTGTCGAGACGAGTGCATCCGACCGAATTGAGAAGCATGTCGTTCGGGACGAACGTGGGGCCGACGAATACGACAATGCGGGGAACGACGGTCCCGTCGGCTAGCTCGATGCCAGTATCGCAACTTTCGTCAACAAAGGTTGACAAAAATCGGTTCGTCAACCTAGATTGACGACCATGACCGAAGCCACTGCACTTGCAGCCGCAGCCGCCAGTTCCGATCCGGGGGAGGGGTTGCGTGCTGTAGCCGCCCTTCGTCGTCTACTCGAACGGCTGGAAGCCGTCCAGGTTCGCAATGCACGCAATCAGGGATGGGCGTGGCAGGCGGTAGCGGACTCGCTCGGTGTCAGCAGGCAGGCCGTTCACAAGAAGCACGGCGGAAAGGGAAGGTAGACAACCATGTTCGAGCGATTCACCAAACAGGCCAGGGCGGTCGTCATCAGTGCCCGGATACACGCCAGGGCTTTGCACTCGGAGAGAATCGAGCCCGTTCATCTGTTCCTCGGTGCGCTCGAGAATGCCGACGAACCGCTGAGCTCTGCGCTGGCCGAGGCCGGGTTCACCCTGCACAACGCTCTCGAGGACGTCCGGTCGAGGGATGCCCAAGCCCTACGGTCCATCGGCATCGATCTGCGCGAAGTGATCGACACCGTCGAGACCGCGGTGGGGTTCGGTGCAGTCGACCGCCCTGACGATTCTCATCTGCCCTTCGCACGTTCGGCCAAAGAGGTCCTGAAACTGTCGCTGAAGGAAGCCGTCGAACAACGCGACCGCGAGATCAGCGTCGAACATGTTCTTCTCGGTTTGGTTCGAGGAGCTGATCCGTGGTTCACCGAACTGGTGCAGCGGCATTGCACGCTCGGAGAGCTGCGGTCGACGGTACTTCTCGTTCGGACGCCGTAGCTCCACACTGTTTCGGCCCCTACGATGGCGGCCATGAACTTTCTGATTCGGCTTGTGTTCAACGCTGTTGCCATCTGGGTCGCCAAGGAATTCGTCGATGGACTCACTGTCACCAGCTCGGGCCGCGGCGACGGGTGGGACATCGTGGTGCTGCTCGGTATCGCAGCCGTGCTGACGATCGTCAACGCGTTCATCAAGCCGATGGTGAAGCTTCTGTCGCTACCATTGCTGATTCTGACTCTCGGACTGTTCACTCTCGTGATCAACGCGTTGATGTTGCTGTTGACGGGCTGGCTGTCGTCGCAGACCGGTTACGGCCTGGAAATCGTGGGTTTTGCCGCCGCGTTCTGGGGCGCGATCGTCATCTCGATCGTGAACTTCTTGCTCGGCGCGTTCGTGCCCGACAAGCGTTAGGCGAACGCCAGCGCAACACCGGTGCTGGCACCCCAGACGAGCATGGCCAAGCCCGAATCGCGCAGTGCTGGAATCAACTCGAACCCATGTGCGCCCTTGCGGACCGGTGCGTTGGCGCGAGCGGCGAAGGGGAGCGCGAGCAGGCCGACCAATGCCCACGGGGTCCGAGCGATCAGAACGACGGTCATCGCGAACGGCACCACCAGCAGTGCGAGATGTAGGTAGCGAGTACGCGCGTCACCCAATCGCACTGCGAGGGTGCGCTTTCCGGATTCGGTGTCGGTGGGGATGTCGCGGAGGTTGTTCGCAACCAGGACTGCACTCGAGAACGATCCGACAGCCACTGCGGCCAGTACTCCCGCCCAGTCGATCTGTTCTGCTTGGACGAACTGAGTGCCGAGAACCGCGACGAGTCCGAAGAACACGAACACCGCGATTTCACCGAATCCGCTGTACCCGTAGGGCTTCGAGCCGCCGGTGTAGTACCAGGCACCCGCTATGCAGACCAGTCCGACGACGACCAACCACCAGGCACTGGTCGCGGCCAGCACTAATCCGGCCACCGCGCCGATGGCGAAGCAACCGATGGCGGCGTTCTTGACCGAGCCGGCGGATGCCGCCTTCGAGCCGACCAACCGCAACGGTCCGACTCGATCGTCATCGGTGCCGCGGATTCCGTCGGAGTAGTCGTTGGCGAAATTGACGCCGACGATCAAGGCCAGCGAGACGATCAATGCCAGCAGGGCCTTCCACCACACGCCGCCGTCCAGCGATACGGCTGCACCGGTACCGACGAGGACGGGAGCGATCGCGTTCGGAAGTGTGCGCGGTCGCGCACCTTCGATCCATTGAGCAGTGGTGGCCATGAGCGACGATCTTTCCGTATGTGTTCGACGGGTGAGAACGCGGCCGGTCAGAACGGCAGGCGCGGCAGTACCGGCAGGGGAATGACGGGCATCTGGATGCCGGGAATCTGCGGCAACGGCACTGTGGGTGCGGGTGGGGGTGCCGGCGGGTAGTAGCGCTGCCGGGGCGGCACATAGGGTGTCCGGTCGGCAGCAGGCGGCGGCGCAGCAGTGGTCGTCGGGGCTGGTGGCGGAATATCCGGGGTGGGCGACGAGGTGGTGGTCGTGGTCGTGACGGCCGCAGGCGGTGTGGTCTGGGGAACGCGCTCGCCCACGCTCCCTGGGGTGCTCAGCGGCTGACCTCCGTCGCTGGACCCGACAGCGGTGAACAGACCGATGGCGGCGATGACGCCGGCGATCGGCAGCGCGATCATGCCCAGCCGTGTCAGTGCGGGTCGGTGCGAGACGAGGGGAGGCACGCGGGCCGCGTCGACGTGGGTGGCGTGCACGGCCGCTCCGCCGGCGATCACCAGTTCCGGTCGATCCGGGACGATGACCGGCAGCTGCAAGAAGCGTTCGAGCGTGGCTCGGATCAGCGGGATGTTGGAGGTCCCACCGATCGCGACGACGGCATCGGGATAGAACTCGGCCTCGCGACCGAGCTGACGTACCGTCGCGGCGGCCTGCTCGGTGGAGCGCGCGATGGACAACTCGAAGATGTGCCGTTCGAGCAGGATGTGCTCGCCGTCGGGGGTGCTGGTGGTCCGATGGGTGGACAGTGCTTCCTTCACTCCGCGGCAGAAGGCCGTGAGCGCATTGTCCTCGTCGGGAGATTGCGGCGGTCGAACGATGCCGAGACCGAGGATGTGATCGCGGACGACGGCGTCGAATGCGGCACCGCTGATCGCGGTGGTGCGGGTCGAACCGTAGGAGCGGCCGGATTCGACGTCGACGATGTCGATGCCGACGCCGCTGTCTCCGGCGTCGAACAATGCGATCGTTCGGTGGTGGGACGGCAAGCCGGGCCGCAGGTATTCCAGTGCTGCACTGGTCTCGTCGATGAGGTGCACGTCGGAGACGTACTCCTCGGACAAGGCCGCGGAGATTCGATTGCGTTCCGCGGGGGTGCGGTGGGCGACGCCGAGGGACTGCGGTGCGTCGGGCCGATCGACGATGCCCCGGATCACCCGCGCGACGTCCTCCGCGGAGGGGGAGAGCTGCCAGTCGTCGAACGGGGTGTCGTCGGTCCAGGTGCCGTCTTCGGTGGTGCGTGCCGTGCGGATGCCGCACGTGCCCAGTGACACACCCACGGACGAACGCATCGCTTCTCCGGCCTCTCCGTTTCGATGACGGCAATCTGATGTACATTGCGCGCCGTCGAGGCACGCAACGAGCCCACTGTACCGTCTTCCGGTTTTGTTACGGCCTCAAAACAATCCATATGTCGATTCGGGGTGTCGGCTCATCCGCTCACGATCGTCCCGTCAGAGCGGCAGCGCGGTCTCCGTGATTCCTACGCCGCCGGTGCCGCGCAGCTTTCTGAACCACTCGGTGCCGAAGGCGCTGGTGAGTTGTTCGATGGGCATCTGCAGAAACGGTCCGAAGTCGCCGACCTGCGTCTCGTGCGCTTCCATGGCGGCCCGTTTGGCATCGATCACACTCGTTACGTCGACCACCGTAGTGATCTCCGTTTCCGGCAGGCCGAACGTGTCCATGTCCGGCGGTGACGCCTCCTCACCCCAGTGCGGATTCGCCTCCATCAGCCGGCGCATGTGGTCGCGATTGGTCGTGGTCTCGTAGACGAAACGAGTGTCGGCAATCTCGGCGGCGCGCTTGCCGACGACGTGAACCTGGATGTGGTCGGGATGCCCGTATCCGCCGTTCGGGTCGTAGATGGTGACGACGTCGGCCTTCTCTTCCATCAGTACGTCGGCCAGTCGTCCAGCGGCAGTCTCGACGTCGGCGTTGCAAAAGGCCTCCGGGTTGCCATTTTCGGCAGTGCCCGCCATGCCGGAATCGGCGTAGTGCAACCGAACGATGCGGTCCACTCCCAGAACGGCGGCCGAACGATCCAGTTCGATGCGCCGGCGCTCGGCCAACGTCTCGCCGACGGTGAGGATCCCCTCCGGAAATTCTCCGAGGGCACCGTCGGTTGCCGTGACGAGCACGACGCGATGGCCGGCGTCGGCGGCCAACCGCATCACGCCACCGGTACTGAACACTTCGTCGTCGGGATGTGCGTGGAAGCAGACCAGAACACTCATGCGTTAGATGCTTGCACGTAGAAGTGGGTGCGGCCCAGTCGGCGGGCCAATACGATCGGCGAGTGACCACACGGCGGTCGGCCTCGATTCGTTCGTTCTGGCGGGATTCGCGCGCGGATCGGTACTGCCGCGCACTGCATCCGGTCGGGGTTTTCTTCGCGTTGGTGTTCTTCGCGATGTCGATGACCCCGTCGTTGCTGCCCCGAGCGTGGTACCTGCAGGCGGTGGCCACCGGAATCAGCGTCGCGATCGGTTACGGCGTGGGCTGCCTCCTGGCGTGGGTGGTCCGGATCTGCGGAGTGTCGCCGGCATGGTCGGAAAAGTGGCGTCGACGTGGGTGGTGGGCGTTGGCCGCGGCTGCGGTGGTGATGATTCCACTGTTCCTCGTTCTCGGATCGTGGTGGCAGCAGATCGTGCGCAAGTTGGTCGGCGTGGAAGACCCCGGTCGGCCCCTCTACGTCGCGGTGATGCTGCTGTCGCTGGTGGTGGCAGTGGCAGTGCTTGCTCTCGGCCGCGTGCTGCGCAGAGCGACTCGGGCGCTGACGCGATGGGGCAAGCAGTACGTTCCGAGGCCGGTTGCGAGGATCGCGAGCGTCGTAGTCGTTGCGCTGCTGGTCGTGTTCGCCGTCAACGGTGCGCTGATTCGCGGAATTGTGGCCGTTGCGGAGAAGTCGGCCTCGGCCGCCGATCGCGGCAACCACGACGGAGTGGAAAAGCCCACGGCAGAGAAACTCTCGGGTTCGGATGCCTCGAACGAGGAGTGGGATTCGCTCGGGCAGGAGGGTCGACGGTTCGTCGTCTCCGGATCATCGCCCGAGGAGATCGCCGACTTCACCGGAAGGCCTGCAGTGCAACCGATCCGAGTGTATGCCGGTGTCGAGTCGGCCGACACGGTGGAGGGCGTCGCCGAGCGGGTGGTGGCCGAACTTCGGCGTACCGATGCCTTTTCACGGGCCGTGCTCGGTGTCGCGACCACCACCGGACGCGGGTGGGTCAACGAATCCGTCGCCGGTCCGCTCGAATTTCTGTACGACGGCAATTCGGCTATCGCGTCGATGCAGTATTCGTTCTTGCCGAGCCCGATGGCATTTCTGGCCGATCGGCAGACTCCGCAGGATGCCGGCCGGGCATTGTTCGAGGCGGTCTACGAGGTGTGGAGTGAACTTCCGGAGGATGCGAGACCGAAGCTGGTGCTGTTCGGCGAGAGCCTCGGCGCCTACGGCGGGCAAGATGCGTTCAGCGGTGCACAGGACATGATCGCGCGTATCGACGGTGCCCTCTGGGTCGGCAACCCGAACTTCACCCCGCAATGGGCCCGCATCACCGATGGACGCGACGCCGGGTCCCGCGAGATCCTGCCGGTCGTCGACGGGGGCGAACACGTTCGATTCGCTGGCTCTTCCGGTGACCTCGATATCGGCGGGCTCTGGGAAGAACCACGAATCGCCTACTGGCAGCACGCATCCGACCCCATCGTGTGGTGGTCACCCGACCTGATTCTGGGCCGCCCCGATTGGTTGCGCGAGCCACGCGGCACCGACGTCGATCCGGGGGTGCAGTGGTTCCCGTTCGTCACGTTCTGGCAGTTGACCTTCGATCAAGTCTTCTCCACCGATGTCGACGACGGTCACGGCCACAGCTACGGAGCCGACGCAGTACGGATGTGGGCCGACATCCTCGAGCCGCCGGGCTGGACGGACTCGGACGTGGAGCGCCTGTACGAGAAAATGGCGGGCTGAGGCGTCGCCGACCGGTTGCTCCGATTCGCTAGCGCCGTCGACCACCTTCGCCGCAAACGCGCTCGCGTTTGCTGGACGCGTGCAGAATCGCCACCTGTTCGTCGACTGTTCCGCGTGCACCTGACGAAGGCGCACGCGTTTGCGTTGGCGTGCGTTCATGAGACAGTGCAACCCATGACGCCCGATCGCGAGGGTTCACCGTGTACGGATGCCGACCTGTCGACTGTTCTCGAGCTCGAACGGGCACTCCAGACACGGAAATGCCGGCGCGACCGCGAGCGGCTGAACAGCCTGCTCGCCGAGGATTTCTCCGAAGTTGGAGCCTCGGGTGCGGTGTGGGACAAGTCGTCGATCCTCGACATGCTCCGCGACGAAACGCCGGTGGACATCGAGGTACTCGAACTGGATGGCCGGATGATCAGTGCTGATCTCGTTCTGGTGCAATGGATTTCAAGGACGCCCAACCGGCGCGCACGCCGCACGTCACTGTGGCGGCGCACAGCAACCGGTTGGGAACTGGTGCACCATCAGGGCACGCCCCTCGGTTGATCACTCGCCCTGACGAACGCGCTCGCGTTTGCTGGACGCGTGCAGAATCGCTACCTGTTCGTCGACTATTCCGCTCGCACCTGACGAACGCGCTCGCGTTTGCGTGTCGCGCAATTCAGCGCCGCTCCAACACCCTGCGTAGTTCGGTTCGATTCACTTTTCCCGGCCCGCGGGTCGGCAGTGATTCGAGCAGAAACAGCTCCCGTGGCGCGGCCGTGATGTCCAGCGACGATGCGACGTGAGAGCGCAACTGCGCCAGAGTCACCGGCTTCGATGCCACCACCGCGGCCACCACTTTCTGGCCCAGTCGCTCGTCCGGCAGTCCGACGACCGCGCATTCGATCACGGCAGGATGGGTTGCGAGCGCGGCTTCGACAACTTGGGGTACGACGGTCAGGCCGCCGGTCGAGATGGCTTCGTCGAGGCGGCCGGTGATGCTCAGTACCCCGTCGACCAGGGTTCCGGCGTCGTCGGTGCGGAACCATCCTGGCTCGGCGAACGCCGGGTGGTCGGGCAATCCGCGGTATCCCGAGGCCAGGGTCTGTCCGCCCAACACGACTCGGCCGTCGTCGATGCGCACCATCGTGTCTCGCAACGCAACCCCGTCGTACACGCAGCCGCCGGCGGTTTCGCTCATGCCATAGGTGCGCACCAACCGGATTCCCGCGTCGACTGCTCTGTCTCGCAACGGAATCGGAGTTGCAGCTCCGCCGAGCAATACCGCGTCGAGCGACGCCAGGGCGGCCACCGCCTCGGGGTTCTCGAATGCCTTGACCAACTGGCCGGGGACCAGCGACGTGTAGCGCAACGGGCCCGACATTTCTCCCACGGCCGCGATCAATGCAGCCGGGTCGAAACCGCGGGACACATCCATGATCACCGGCGATGTTCCGGCGAGCACACTGCGCAGCAGTACCTGCATCCCGGCGATGTGATGGGCCGGCAATGCGAGCAGCCACGAGCCCGGGCCGCCGAGTCGCTCCTCGGTGGCTGTCGCCGACGCCGTCAGTGCCGACGCAGACAGCATGGCTCCCTTGGGAATTCCCGTCGTACCGGAGGTGGCGACGACCAGCGCTATGCCGTCGGCGATCGGGGTTCCGGGAGACAAGGCGTCGTGCAGGCGCGCGATTTCGCGTGGATCGTCGGCGGGGACGGGCATGATGGCCGGTCCGTCACCGGCCAGCATGCGGCTCAGCCGCGGAAGTAGGTCTGCCGCGGCCGGCCCAGCCGGGATGGGAACACTGTCGAGCACACTGTCGAGCACAGTGCCGAGGTTAGTCCTCGCGTCGCCGCCCGAACGGGTCGGCGGTGTCCCGATATCGGCGAGCTGTGGAACAGTGGAACACTGTGAAGGGATCGGGCATGGACGACGCGGTGTCTGCCGCTCTGTCGTATTTCGATTCCGTCGATCCCGCGCTGGCTGCCGATGCGCGTCTGGGATGGGACGGTCTGGTCGGCGTGTCGCCGCCTGCGGGCCCCACACAACATTCTGTGCAGACTTTTCTGTGGGTCTATCTTCGTCACGCCGCGGAGGGGCCGGACCGCGGCGTCGACATCGCCCGTGCGCTCGGCGAGTTGCTCGACCGCCTCGGCCGCGCGGGGTATGCGGACATCGCGCGAAGTGCAATCACCGAAGAGCTCGTCCGAACACTCGACGATGCCGCTTGGTTGCAGAAGTACCGTGGGGCCACCGAAGAATCGGGTATCGGTGCCGTCGACACCGAACTGGTCACCTGGCAGGACGCCCCGACCGGCATAGAGCGTGTCATCGTCGAAAAGATCGGCGAGACCTTGGAAGTGGCGACCATCGCCGGTGAGTTCGAGCCGTCCACTCCGGGTGGCAGACCCCTCGGTGCCAATGCCCGGGCCATGCGCCGACGCGGCGTCACCGACGCGGTGCTGACCTCCGACGCTGTGCTGACCTCCGAGGCAGTGCCGACCTCCGACGCAGTGTCGACCCCAGAGAAGGGCAAGGACGGTTCCGACGCCGTTCTGCTCGAACAACTACTGGATCACCGCATCGAACTCTGGAGCAGTTACAGTCCGCCGCGGGCCGAGCTCTATCTGGGTTTGCGTGACGCGCTGCACGACGCAGTGGAGCCGATGTACGGCTGCGTGCGCAGGCTGGAGAATTTCATCGGATGTATCGGCGACGGCGTCGCGCTCACCGATGCCGGGTACCTACCGGACGAGCTGGTGACGAAAATCGCGAACACGGTGTTTCCGCCGGCCGAGCGGCCCTCTCACGTCAGGCGCGAACTCGACACCGAAAAGATTCTGCTGCTCCGACGCCTGCTCATGAGGGTGCGCCTACTGCGTCGTTCAGCTGGGCGGCTGGTGCCGACGGCCCGTACCCGACGGCTCAGCTCCGACGGGCTGTGGCGCGTCCTCACCGGCGGCATCGTCGGTACCGAATATCACCCGGACACCATTGCTGCGGAGGTCGTCCTCGCTCGTATGATCGTCGGCCAGGACGTCGCCGATGTGGACACGAGCGCCGACGACCTGGCGCGACTGCTCCGCGCCGAGGGTTGGACGCACGCCGGCGAGGCTCCCGCCTCCGAGCACGCCGAGCCGTTGGCCAGGACCTTGATTGCTGAACTGAATGCACTCGGAGCCTTCGACATGTCGGAATCCGCGGGTCCGTCTGAGGCGCAAAGCGCCGAATTGATCGCGACCTACGAAGGCAGGCGACTGGCCGCAGCTGTTCTGCGGCATCGGCTTCTCCATACACGCTATCCGTCATTGTGATCACCAGGAGTTGAGCTGCCGGTCGATTTACCAGATCGTGGCCGGTTAAGCTCACGTGAAACCGGCTCCAGCAACGGGGCCGCATGTGCTGCGAGGAGATCGAAGGTGGAAGGTGAGTTCGCGGACACTGCGCGCTCGCAGTCTCGCCGTCAGAGCGACTCCGCCCGTCGATATCTCGATGTGGAGGCGACCACCCCTGCCCTGCGCTCGACCGTCGAATTCGCCGCTCGCAGTGTGGGATTCGCTATCGCCCAACTGAACGTGCTCGACGAGGACACTCAGTACACCCTGGTCAACGTAGGCGGGCCGCCGATGTCCACCGTCGTGCGAGCCGACACGCTGTGCGACGACGTGGTGCGCTCCGGTGTGCCGGCGGTCGTCGCGCACGGGCGGGTCAGTGCCACCACCCGGCAGCGTGCCATCCTCGACGACAACGGCATCGCGTCGTATGCCTCTGTCCCGCTGCGCGGACGCGAGGGCTTGGTCATCGGCACTCTGTGCCTGCTCGATCGCACGCCGCGCTCACTCTCGGGTGAGCAGATGCAGGAACTCGAACAATTCGCGTCGGTGCTCGAGGAGCAGCTCGATCTGCATCGCCGCGTCGGGTCCGGTGTCATTCGGCTGGGCAGTGACAACGACATCGCCGACTCCATCGCCGACGGTCACATCGTGCCGTGGTTTCAGTCGATCGTGGATCTGCGGACCGAGAAGATCGTCGGCTTCGAGGCGTTGGCGCGTTGGCACCACCCCACCCGAGGGATGGTGGTACCGGCGGATTTCGTTCCGTTCGCCGAGGCCAGTGAATTGATCATCGATGTCGATCTCAGCGTGCTCACCCAGGCCGCCGCCGAGATGAAGAAGTGGCACCGATACCGTCCTGACCTGCGGCTGACCGTCAATATTTCTGGACGCCACCTGGCCCACCCCGATGGCGTCAGCCACCTCGAACGCGCTATCGCGTCATCGGAGGTGTCTCCGTCCTCCATTTCGCTCGAGCTCACCGAGACCACCGCCGTGACGCCGGGACCGTTGCTGCGTCGGCACATCGACGACGTGCATCGGCTCGGCTTCAGGGTGCTGCTCGACGATTTCGGTTCGGGCTGGTCCTCGCTCGAACGGTTGGTGACACTACAGCCCGACGGCATCAAGATCGACGGTCACCTCACGCGGTTCGTCGATACCGTCGCCGGACGGTCGATGATCAGGTCGCTGGCCGGAGTGGCGAAGGATCTCGACCTGACGATGATCGTCGAAGGCATCGAGAGCCGAGAACAGGCCGACGCTGCACTCGAACTCGGGTGCACTCTGGCACAGGGCTATTTGTGGTCGCGGCCGCAGTCGGCGCAGTCGGTGTTGCGCACGATCGCCGACAGCGCGGGCAGCTAGCGGGTGTCGCGTCGCAGTGGGTGATCCTGCGGGATCTGCACCAGGACGATCGAGATTCCGTCCGGATCCTCGATCCACATTTCGATCAGACCCCACGGCTCCGTTCGCGCCTCGCGCACGATGGGAATTCCGGCTGCTGCGAGTTCCTGTGTTGCCGAACCGATGTCGCGTACCTGCAGCCACAGCGCGCCGGTGAACGTCCCGGGCCCGTCGCCGCGATGATGCGACGCGATCTCGAGCAGGCCCTGACCCAGGAACAACACCGTGCCACCCGGGTACTCGCGGAACACGGCGAGAGACAGGCCGTCGCGATAGAACTCGAGGGTCTTGTCATAGTCGGCCGGGCGCAGAATTGTCCGAGAAGCGAGGATGTCCACCCCGCATGGATACCACGGTCCTGTTTACAGCACGCTCTTGAGCACCCGATCGCCGCCGGCAGCCTTGGCCTCGTACATCATGGAATCGGCCACCCGTGTTACGCGGGTGGCGATGTCGATGTCCTGAGCCCACAGCGCCGAATCCCAGTGCACTATCGCCGCCCCGATGCTGACCGTGACCGAGACCGCGTCGGAGGGGTCGAGCAGCGTCCGGCGCACTCCGTGGATCAGCGCGTCGACGTGCAACCGCGACGTCGACACCACGGCGAGGTACTCCTCACCGCCGGTGCGGGCGAGCACCCCGTACGCGTCGAGATGGGCACCGAGCCGCTCGGCGACGCGCACGATGACCGCGTCACCTTCTTCGTGCCCGTAGCGGTCGTTGATGGATTTGAAGCGGTCGATGTCCACCACCAGCACCGCCACACATCGATCCTGCTCCCGGCCGAGCAGCCACACGTCGTCCACGGCAGCGTCGAGTCCGCGGCGATTGAGCAGCCCGGTGAGCGGATCGAGAAGCGAACTCCGAGCATCCTCGGTCAGGACGGTCACCAGCAGGTGCGAGGTCAGCGGGACCCCGGCAATCGTCAACAGCACGACGGCTGTCCGAAAGATCGACGATGCGATGTCCACGTCGGTAGCACTGTGGGTCGCCACTGCGGCGGCGACGGTGCATGCCACCGCGAAGACCACGTGGGCCACCAGCCAGCGGGGGCTGAGGAAGAACGTGCAGAAGGTGCCGATGACGGCGAACAGTGCGCACGTGAGTACAGCGTCCTGGATCGGGTTGATCAGGAGCGTGGATGCCGTGCCCAGGTCCGCGAACAACGCGAACGCCACCACTCCGAGGCGCCCCGGGAACGGTCTGGTGATCCACGCGGCCGCGACCACCAGGACCACGACGATCAGGACAGCCTTCCAACCGATGGCGACGACGCTCCGCGAGGTGTCGACCGCGAACAGCGTCACCACCGCGAGCGCGCCGTAGCTCAGCGTCAGTACGGCCATCACCCAACGGATGACTTTTCCGGTGGGACGCGAGTTCTGAAAGTCGGCCATCCAGCGGTAGTCGAAGGGCTGGGCGAACCAGGCTCGAACCGAGCTCGCAACACCGCCCTGACCGCGGTGACGCGACGTCGAGTTCACGCGACGGTCAGAAGTATCGGGGGAACGGCGACCAATCGGGCTCGCGCTTGTCCAGGAAGGCGTCGCGGCCCTCCACGGCCTCGTCCGTCATGTACGCCAGGCGAGTTGCTTCACCGGCGAACAGTTGCTGGCCCACCAGTCCGTCGTCCTGCAGGTTGAACGCGTACTTGAGCATCCGTTGCGCCTGGGGGGATTTGGCGTTGATCTTCGCTGCCCACTCGATGGCCGTGTTCTCGAGTTCGGCGTGATCGACCACCTTGTTCACCGCGCCCATGCGGTGCATCTCCTCGGCCGAGTACGTCTCGCCGAGGAAGAAGATCTCTCGGGCGAACTTCTGGCCGACCATCTTTGCCAGGTACGCGCTGCCGTAGCCGCCGTCGAAGCTGCCGACGTCGGCGTCGGTCTGCTTGAACCGAGCATGTTCGCGGCTCGCGAGGGTCAGATCGCACACCACGTGCAGGCTGTGGCCGCCACCCGCCGCCCAGCCGTTGACCAGACAGATGACGACCTTGGGCATGAACCTGATCAACCGCTGCACCTCGAGAATGTGCAGCCGTCCGGCGCGAGCCTTGTCGACGGTGTCGGCGGTTTCACCCTCTGCGTACTGGTAGCCACTGCGTCCGCGAATGCGCTGATCGCCGCCGGAACAGAACGCCCAGCCGCCGTCTTTGCTGCTCGGCCCGTTGCCGGTGAGCAGCACCGTGCCCACGTCGGAGCTCACCCGCGCGTGCTCGAGCGCACGGTAGAGCTCGTCGACCGTGTGCGGGCGAAACGCGTTGCGAATCTCGGGACGATCGAACGCGACCCGGACGGTCGCGTCGGACACGTGCCGGTGATAGGTGATGTCGGTCAGATCTTCGAAACCGGGAACGGGGAGCCACAGCTCGGGAGTGAAAGTCACGTGCGCCAGCTTAACGGTGGCGAGGGCTGAATCCGTGGCGGCCGGTCGGTACAGCTAGCGTGCAAGTCATGACCGATCCGAAGCAGCTCGACCGTGATGCCGATCCCGATTACGACCACCACGGCGGCTTTCCGCGTTTTCTGCCGGCGAAGGTGGGACCGGAGTACGGGAAGTTGCTCGAGGCGTTGCGCACGGTGCAGGACCTCGCGGTGTCCACGTCGATGCCCGCCGACGTCACCGAGGCGGCCGCGACGAAGGCTCGGGAATTGATCGAGCTCCTGGAGCCGCACGTGGTTGCGGAGGGTGAGCAGACGGCGGGCCGGGTGCTGTCTCTGCCGGGCCGCGGTTCGCTACTGATGCCGCCGTGGATGATCGAGAAGTTCGACGCCGACGGCGTCCGCAGCCGGGGCGTGTTCCGCCGCTTCTACCTCGGGGGCAACGCCGCTGCGCACGGCGGCACCCTGCCACTGCTGTTCGACGACCTCTTCGGCCTGATCCAGCACGCGTACGGCCGCCCCATCAGCCGAACCGCATACCTGCACATCAACTACCGCAAGGTGACGCCGCTGGACACCGAGCTGGTCGTCGAGGGTGCGGTCGACAGGGTGGAAGGGCGCAAGACCTTCATCGACGCCCGATTGACCGATCTGGAAGGCAACCTGCTGGCCGACTGCGAGGCGTTGATGGTGCAGTTGCTTCCGGGACAGCAATGATCCCGGCGGTCGACGACCTGCTGGACGGTGCACACGTGCTGTCGCTGCCGATGCGCACCAAGTTTCGTGGCATCACCACCCGTGAGGTGATGCTGATCCACGGGCCCGCCGGGTGGGGTGAGTTCTCGCCGTTCCCCGAGTACGACGACGCCGAGTCCGCCCCGTGGTTGGCGTCGGCGATCGAGGCCGCGTGGGAGGGCCCGCCGAGCCCACTGCGCCGACGTATCTCGGTGAACGCGACGGTTCCTGCGGTACCGGCCGCGGACGTGGCATCGGTGCTGGAACGATCGCCGGGGGCCGAGACGGCGAAGGTGAAGGTGGCGGAGAAGGGGCAGAGCCTGGCCGACGACGTGGCCCGCGTCCGTGCGGTTCGCGAGCTGGTCCCGCGAGTGCGCATCGATGCCAACGGCGGCTGGACCGTCGACGAGGCCGTCGCAGCACTGACGGCCCTGACTGCCGACGGCCCCCTGGAATACGCGGAGCAGCCCTGCGCCACCGTCGCCGAACTGGTCGAACTGCGGCGTCGGGCCCCGGGGATTCGGGTGGCCGCGGACGAGAGCATTCGCCGCGCCGAGGACCCGATGAAGGTCGTGCGGGCGGGCGGAGCCGACATCGCGGTGCTCAAGGTCGCCCCGCTCGGCGGGATGCGGGCCGTGCTCGAACTGGCCGGTGAGCTGGGGGAGTACGGCGTGCCGGTGGTGGTGTCGAGTGCGCTCGATTCGGCGGTGGGCATCTCGTCCGGGCTCGCTGCCGCCGCTGCCTTGCCGCATCTCGAGTTCGCCTGCGGGTTGGGGACGGGCTCTCTGTTCGTTCGCGACGTCGCAACTGCGCCGCAGGTGATCGATGGAACGTACCCGGTCGATAGCGTCGAACCCGATCCCGAGGCACTGATCGAGCTCGATGCCGACGCCGATCGCACCCAGTGGTGGATCGAGCGAGTGCGGCGATGCCACGCGCTGCTGCGGTAGTGTTGCGCCCGGTCCGCGTGGGGCCGCTGACACATCTGGGAGGAACTTCGAAGTGGTTGCTGCACTCAAGGATTCGCTGCTCGACGAGTCCAAGGCCGACGCATTGCGCGCCGATGTCCTGGCACTGATCGACGCCGAGGTTGCGGACAAGAGGGGCGCGAGTGGACTCGCGGTCAAGGGGGGCTACGGCGCAGTGAAGAAGGTCGGGCCGTCGTACATCGACAGCGCGGTCTCGGCTCTGTGGCCCGATTTCGTCGACAAGCTCGACCCGTTCTGGCAGTCGTACAACGCCGCCCCGCAGGGCACGTTCGGTCAGTACCTCGCTGCCAACGGCGACGCCGCATCCGACGCGCTGCTCTCTGTCACCGATGCGCGCATCGAGGAGACCGACAAGTCCGTCGTCAAGAAGTTCTACGGCAGCCTGCGTGGTTCGGCGAAGAAGAACGTCACCGAGGCACTGCCTCGGGTGGGTGACCTGGTCGCCAAGCACGCCTAGTGCGCTCCGCGCAGTGGCGTGGTTATGTGCCCCCTGCGGCACTCAACCACGCCACTGCCGCAGGCACTCCCAATCGGCCTCGGTCTGGTCGGCATAGAGCTGCGCGAATCGGCACAGTGCGGCGTCGAGCTCGTCCGAATCGCCCGTGTAGCCCGAGATCATCGATGCACCGCTGGTGCGCGCGTGTCCCTTGGCCAGCAGTCGACCCACCACCCGCGCGTAGTCGACCAGCGCCGGGGCGTCGATCGACGACAGGTCGATGGTTCCCTTCATGTTGCGGAACTGCCGCACGTAGTACTGCCGTCCGTCGATGGTGGTCCATCCCAGCAGCGGATCGCTGACCGTCTGCAGATCCTGCTGATATTCGACGACACGTTGGCCCTGGTGATCGTGCCAGGCCGATTCGCCGTGCACGTACGGCGCGAGCACCGAGCGTCTGGCCTGCTTGAGCTGCAGGAACACCACATCGTCCTCGCTGGTGCCCTCGAGTAGCGCGACATACGCCCGCAGCCCCACACTGCCGACTCCGACGACTCGATGGGCGACGTCGATCAACGTGTAACCCCCGAGCACCCGACGCCAGTGCGGGGTGAGGGTGAGCAGATATTCGTCCAAGCCGACCGCGAGTAGCTCCTCGTCCTTCGCCGAGATGCGCGTCGTGATGGGCGGTTCCTCGACGATTCTGCGCTTGCCCTCGTGTTCTTCGGTGAATCGAGGGAGCACCCGGTCACTGGTACGTCGGCGCGCCTTCTTGGTGGCGCGCTTGATCTCCTTGCGCAGCGACCCCTCGGTGGCGTCGCGCTGCAGTTTCTCCGCCGTCAGGCGCTGGAACGAGCGAGACATCAGCGGTTCGTCCGCCAGCCTGGCGACTTCGATCCGATACGAGGACACGCAGGCGGCAACCGCCTCGCAGCACTGGTCCTCGCTGCGTCCGTTCTGTCGGCCGGCCACCCAGATGCTCGCGGCGAGCCGTCGTAGATCCCATTCCCATGCTCCCGGGTGTGCCTCGTCGAAGTCGTTGAGATCGATGACGAGGTCACGTTCGGGTGAGGCGTAGAACCCGAAGTTGCCGAGGTGGGCGTCTCCGCTGATCACCGGGTTGATTCCCGTCGAGGGCAGCATCGCGACGTCCCGAGCCATGACGATGGCCGTGCCGCGCAGAAATCCGTACGGTGACTCGACCATTCGCTCGAGGCGCGTCGGGATCAACCATTCGATGCGGCCCTGGTGGGAGTACTCGATCTGCTTCACCGGATCGGGTCGGTCCGCCGGCGGTGCCCACTCCCCGAGAGACGCGATCGGCACCTTCTCGCGTAGGCGTCGGCCCAGCTCGTATCGCTCGGCTCGGGGGAGCGGCCGAGCGCGTAGCGAGGCGAACGACGCGCTGTCCACATCTCCCGAGTCGGGGACGACGGTGTGACCTTTTCCCAAGCCGGACATGTGAGATCACACTAATCCAGTGCTATCCGGCAGCTTTACCGAACTTCCAGTATCCGGTGAAGCAGATCTGCGACTTGGGGACCGAATGCTCGTTCACCAGGTACCGACGCAGGCCCGACGCCAACCCCTGTTCCCCGGCCACGTAGACGAAGGGTGCCTCGTCCGGAAGGTCGGCCTGCTGCACCGCAGCGAGGGCAGCCGCGCCCGGTTTCGCGAGCGGGTCGGAGCGGACTATCCAGTGCAGATCGACCACGGACGGTAGGTCCTGCTGCTGTACGTCGGCGTCGGTGGGAACCTCGAGGAAGGCTGTGGTCCGCACATTCTCTGCCGATGACCGCAGGATGCCGAGAACGGCCGGAACAGCGCTCTCGTCGCCGACGAGCAGCTGCCACGTCGCGTGCCCGTCGGGGTTGTAGATGCGCCCTTCGTCGAGAATTGCCACTCGATCGCCGGGAACCGCCCGAGTGGCCCACGACGACGCTGGACCTGCTCGGCCGCCGTGTTCGTCTCCGTGCACCACGAAATCGACGTCCAGCTCCGCGCCCTCCCCGTGCGTGCCCTGCCCCGCAGCCCTGAACTGGCTGATGGTGTAGTTCCGCACCACCGGCTTGGTGTCCTTGGAGAAGGCCAGGTATTGCGCGTACCAGAGCATGGAGGTGGCGCTGGGAATGCGCGGTTCGTCCTGGCCGGGTTGCGGGAGAAACAGGCGAAACCAGTGGTCGTAACCCATGTAGGTGAAGTTCGTCAGCGAGTCTCCGCCGAGAGTGACCCGAACGAAGTTCGGACTGATTCGGTCGCTCGCGAGCACGGTCAGGCGGTAGAACCGGGGATTCTCCGGTTTGAGGTACTTGGCCATGACGTGGAGGTTAGCCGACCCTAAGCTGCGATGGGGTTGCGTCGATCGCTCAGTCGGGCTTGCCGCGTCGATACCGCTGGACCACCTTGGCCCCGACGGGTACCGCGAACAACATCATGAACACTCGGATCACTTGTGCGGCCACGACGAAGGTGATGTTCGCGCCGGTCGAGGCCGCGATGGCCAACACCGCGTACACCCCACCGGGAGTGGTCGCGAGGTAGCCCTCGTATCCGCTCGTCCCGGTTGCCGAGGCCAGCCACAATCCGAGCATCGCGCAGCCGACCGTGACGGCGATGATCAACATCAGCGAGGCGGGCAGTACGCGCGAGATGGATTTCAAGCTGGCGACGGTGAAGCGCAATCCGGCCTGCCAGCCGATGACGATGTACGCCGCCCACAGCAACAGCGTCGGAACGGACGCGCCGAACGACATCCCGAGGACGTCGGCCAGCGTGGCGACGATCAGCGGACCGAGCAGAGCGGGGGCGGGCAGCCGAATCAGACGCGCCAGCAGCACGCCGACGAGGCCGCAGATCAGCACGAAGGCGAGGTCGATCCAGAGCGCCTCGTGCACGTCTGCGGTCACCGTCGATTGGCCCGGGCGAGCCTGGAACACCAGGGTCGCGACCAAGGGCAACGTGGTGGTCACCAGTACCACGCGCAGGTACTGCACCACCGCGACCACTCGTTCGTCGCCGCCGAGCTCCTGCGTGATCGCGACCAGGCCCGACGCTCCGCCTGCGACCAGCGCCAGCGAGCCGGTCAGAGTATCGATGTCCTTGCGAAGCCCCAGCAGCGCGCCGGCCGCGATCGACAACAGCAGTGTGCCGATGCATGCCAGCAGCACCGGCAACCAGGTGTCGCCCAGCGAGCTCAGGGTGTCGCTCTGTACCAGCGTTCCGATTTCGACGCCGAGAACGGCCTGTGCTGCCATCCCCAGTCTGCGCGGCAGCGGAGCTCGCTCGGTCCCGGTGGTCGGTGCCCAACCGGCGAGCGCGAACACGATGGCCACCAACAATGCAACGAACAACGCAGCCGACGGCACACCGAGTGCATCGGCTCCGACGGTCAGTGCGACCGTGACCGCAACGAGCAGCAGCCAGCGGATCAAGAAGGTCGCTCGATCTCACGCACCTCGGGCGGCATTCCCCACTCGGCGCGGCCCAGGCGACTGAGAGGAGCGATCGCGTCGAACTCGGGTAGGCCGTCCTCGGCCAGGAATTCGGGACGCACGGACAGCGCGACGACGGTGCCCATGACGACGAAGCAGTTACCCACTTCGACGACGCGGTGCAGTGTGGCCTCGATGGCGATCGGTGCGGCCGCCACGCGTGGCGGGGCCACGATTGCACTGGGTTCGCTCTCGATGCCGACTGCCTCGAATTCGCTGACGCCGTGATCGAAGCTCGCCGAGCTGCCGTTGACCTGATCGACCAACGGGGCCGTCGCCAGATTGACGACGAATTCGCCGGTGGCCTCGATGTTGCGCAGACTGTCCTTGCGGCTCACCGAGGTGAACTGGACGACGGGCGGCTCCACGGACGACACCGTGAAGAAGCTGTACGGCGCGAGGTTCGCCACACCGTCGGCGGAGACCGTGGAGATCCACGCGATGGGCCGCGGGACCACCGACGCGGTCAGTAGCTGGTAGAAGCGGCGGGGGGAGACCTCATCGGGCCGGAAGACGGTACGCACGTCTCAATACTGTCAAAGCCCGGTTGCGGCGGCCGACCGGAGCATCTGACACTCTGGATTCTGTGAACCCGTCCACCGCTCAGGCCACTGCCGTCGTCGATGAACTGGCGCGCAGCGGCATCGAAGACGTCGTGTTGTGCCCCGGCTCGCGGAACGCCCCGTTGGCGTTCGCGTTGCAGGAAGCCGACGTGGCCGGGCGGCTCCGACTGCACATGCGGATCGACGAACGGACCGCCGGATTCCTGGCCATCGGATTGAGCCTGGGCAGCGGCCAACCCGTTCCCGTGGTGATGACGTCGGGAACCGCGGTGGCGAACCTCGGGCCTGCCGTCCTCGAAGCGAATTACGCCCGCATCCCCTTGATCGTGATCAGCGCCAACCGGCCCTACGAGATGCTCGGCACCGGAGCCAACCAGACCATCGAGCAGCTCGGGCTGTTCGGATCCCAGGTTCGCGCGACCATCAGCCTGGGACTCGCCGAAGAGGGACCGAAGCAGAACAGTCAGTGGCGCAGTGCGGTCTCGCGAGTCATCGCGGCCGCGCGTGGTGCGCGCTCGGGCAATGCCGGGCCGGTGCACTTCGACATCCCACTGCGCGAGCCGCTGGTTCCCGCCCTCGGTGATCCAGGGGCGCGTCCCGAAGGCCGTCCCGACGGGATGCCGTGGACCTCGACCACCCAGGCGACGCTCGACGTACCGGTCGAACTCGATCTGTCGGTCGACACCGTGGTCGTCTCCGGCCACGGCGGCGGCGTGCGCCCGGAGTTGGCCGGATTGCCGACCGTCGCCGAGCCGACCGCGCCGCTACACGGAATTGCGTTGCATCCCTTGGCCCTTGCGCAGTTGAAGCCGCGGCAGGCTGTCATCACCGGGCGTCCGACGTTGCATCGGCAGGTCTCGGCGTTGCTCGCCGATCCGGCGGTGGATGTCATCGCGCTCACCACCGGTCCGCGGTGGCCGGACGTCTCGGGCAACGTGCTGGCCACCGGAACTCGCGCAGTCACCACCGGCACGCCGGATCCGGCGTGGATCGCTCGCTGTGCCGCACTGTCGGAGCGCGCCGAACATGCTGTGCACGAACAGCTTCGAGAACATCCGAAGGCAACGGGATTGCACGTGGCCGAGGTGGTGATGTCCGCGCTGCAGCCCGGCGATCAGCTGGTGCTCGGTGCCTCCAACCCCGTGCGCGACGCGGCCCTGGTCTCGACTCCGATCCCGGGGGTGAAAGTTCTCTCCAACCGCGGCGTCGCCGGTATCGACGGCACCGTCTCGACGGCCATCGGGGCCGCGATGGCCGGAAAGCGCCGCACCGTATCGCTTCTCGGTGATCTGACATTTCTGCACGACGCAGCGGGCCTGCTCATCGGAACCGGCGAGCCGCGTCCCGAGGATCTGACGATCGTCGTTGCCAACGACGACGGCGGCGGCATCTTCGAGTTGCTCGAACAGGGAGATCCGCAATACGCGGGTGTCTTCGAGCGGGTGTTCGGGACACCGCACGGAATGGATCTCGGAGCGTTGTGCGGGGCGTACCGCGTCGAGCATCGTTTGGTCGAGTTGTCCGAGCTGGCAGCCGAACTCGCGACGCATGCCGCGGGAATCAGGGTGTTGGAAGTGACCACCGAACGGTCCGGACTGCGCGATCTACACGCAGCGATCCGGGCCCGTCTCTAACTCTGTTGCGCTGCAACCCATTCGAGAGTTTCGCCGGTTTCCTGATCGATCATGTCCTTGATCATCTTGTTGATCAGGTCTTCGATCTTGCCGCCGACGAGCGGGATCTTGACCGTCGATTCACCCTTGATGTGCAACTTCGCGCCGGTGCCGTCGGGCTGCAGTGACAACGTGCCGGTGATCTTGGCCGGTAGGCCGGTGGTGCTACCGGTCAGCGTTCCTTCGGCGTGGTCGCCCTCGAGCGGACCCCAGTGATCGGTGCGGGAGACGATCAGCTTGCCTTTGATGACCTTGGTGACGAATCCGGGGAGCTCGTTGGTGCCGACCTCTTCGGAAATGTCGACCGTCAGGCCGCCGTCGGCATGCTTGGTCAGCTCGTACCCGTCCGTCTTCTTCGCTTTGGCGAAGCGCGCCATCCACTGATCCTCACTGGTCAATGCTGCGTGCACTTCAGCAGGAGGATTGGACGCGCGGAGTGTGTGTTCGAAACTGCGAGACATGGGAGCAGACGCTACCCGAGCCGAGCCCGATCCGCTGCGAAGTAATCTGTGGACGTGACCGACACAGCCCGAGGCAGCCGAACGCTGCGCAGAACCCGGCTGGTCGTGCTCGTGGTCGCCGTCGCGATCTCGGTGCTGGCCGTGCTGCTGGTGGTCGGGGCCTGGCGAAACGACGTGACCATCGACTCCGACAAGGGCACCGCGACCGCCGAAGTGCTGTCGGCGGGCAAACTACGGTCGGCCGTCAGTTTCATCACGCCGGACGGGGTGACCCACAACCCGGCGCTCGGCGTCCTGTATCCCACCAACCTCGTCGCGGGCCAACGCATCGAAGTGGAGTACTACCGGGCCGACCCCGACGACGTCGAACTGCTGGTGCGGGTCGCCGGCCGTGACGCTACCGTCGCCATCGTTCCGGCCGGATCGGTCATCGTCGTCACCTGGCTCATCGCCGGGCCCGTGCTGGTGTGGCTTCGCCGCAAGGAGACCCAGCGTAAGGAGGCACAGTATGCGTAACGCCAAACAGTGGGGCATCGCCGCTCTCGCCGCGGTGGCCGGATTCTCGTTGGTGAATTTCGGCAATGTCGCGTCGTCGATCGTCGTGATGGTGCTCGCGGTGGGCTTCCTTCTCGTTCTGACGACACCGGTGCTGTATCCACGATCTCTGCCCGACGACGCCTCGCGTGAGCAGGCGTCGGACAGGTCGGTGCCGCTCATCTACTGGCGACCGGGCTGCATCTTCTGCCTGCGGCTGCGGGTGGCCCTGCTGCTGCGCGGAAAGAAGGCTGTGTGGGCGAGCATCCGCCAGGATCCGGCCTCAGCAGCGCGGATTCGGTCGGTCAACGACGGAAACGAGACGGTTCCCACGGTGTTCGTAGGTGCCGAGCACCGCACCAATCCCGATCCGTCGTGGGTGCTCGCGCAATTCGTGTGACGTTGGCTCACCCGTAACGCTGTCCACATCTGGTCGACGGGCAGCTCGCGAACACTGAGGCTCGTGCGAGTAGCCATCGTTGCGGAATCGTTCTTACCCAACATGAACGGCGTCACCCACTCGGTGATCCGTGTCCTCGAACACCTCGACAAGACCGGGCATGATGCAGTCGTCATCGCCCCCGACAATCCGTCCGGGCCGAAGGCCTCGACGTGGCACGGCGACGTTCCGGTGCATCGAGTGCCGTCCGTCATGGTCCCGAAGGTCAGCTCGCTGCCCGTCGGCGTCCCCGGGCTCGGGATGGTCTCGGCGCTGCGCGAGTTCGCCCCCGACGTCGTTCACCTGGCCTCGCCGTTCCTGCTCGGGGCCGGTGGGCTGGCTGCAGCGAACCGGCTCGATGTGCCGGTAGTTGCGGTCTATCAGACCGACGTCGCTGGTTTCGCCGCCAGCTACGGCCTCGGACTCACCTCGAAAGCGGCGTGGCGCTGGACCAGGCGGCTGCACCGCGGCGCGGCGCGCACCCTGGCGCCATCCACCTCGGCCGTCGATGCGTTGGAATCGCATGGCATCCCGCGCGTGCACCGGTGGGCCAGGGGAGTGGACGCCGTCCGTTTCGCGCCCTCGGCCGCGTCGGCAGGCCTGCGTAGCCAGTGGGGATCGGGCGAGAAGCTGATCGTCGGATTCGTCGGCAGGCTGGCGCCGGAGAAGCATGTCGAGCGGCTCGCCGTCCTCGCCGCAGACCCGTCGATCCAACTGGTGATCGTCGGCGGCGGCCCCGACTCGGCAGCACTGCAGGCGTTGATGCCGAGCGCCATCTTCACCGGACAACTCGGCGGCGTGGAACTCGCCCAGGCGTACGCCAGTTTCGACATCTTCGTCCATCCCGGCGAACACGAAACCTTCTGCCAGGCGGTCCAGGAAGCACTCGCCAGTGGTGTCCCCGTCATCGGACCCGACGCCGGCGGCCCGCGGGACCTGGTCTCGCACTGCCGCAACGGCTACTTGTTGCCGGTCGAGAGGTTCACCGAGCTGCTACCCAGCGCGGTCGGAGCCCTGGCCGAACCCACCACCCGCGCCCGCTTCGGCCACGCCGCCCGCACATCGGTTCTGCACCGAACGTGGCCCGCCATCTGCGACGAGTTGATCTCGCACTACTACGACGTGCAAGGCATCACAGCACCGCGAGCAGCCGACGTTGCCTGAGTAGTCTGGACTCGTGGCACAGACATCGCGCGCGACCCTGGCAAAAGAGCCCCACGAGGTGGCGTCGATGTTCGACGGCGTCGCCCGTCGTTACGACATCACCAACACGGTTCTGTCGTTCGGGCAGGACCGTAGTTGGCGCAAACTGACGCGTCGAGCCCTCGACCTGAAACCGGGCGAGCGGGTTCTCGACCTCGCCGCTGGCACCGGCGTGTCGACCGTCGAACTCGGCCGCAGCGGAGCCTGGTGCGTGGCCACCGACTTCTCCAAGGGCATGCTGCAGGCGGGGTTGCAACGCGGAGTCCCGATGGTGGCAGGCGACGCGATGGCGCTGCCCTACGCCGACGCCAGCTTCGATGCCGCCACCATCTCGTTCGGCCTCCGCAACGTCTCGGATTTCGACGCCGGACTGCGTGAGATCGCCCGCGTCACCAAACCCGGTGGACGCCTCGTCGTGTCGGAGTTCTCCACCCCGGTGTTCGGCCCCTTCCGCACCGTGTACATGGAGTACCTGATGAAGGCGCTACCGAAAGTTGCCAGCGCCGTGAGCAGTAACCCCGACGCCTACGTCTACCTCGCCGAATCGATCCGTGCGTGGCCCACACAGGAACAGCTGGCCCAACGCATCGTCGACGCCGGGTGGACCGACGTGCAGTGGCGCAACCTCACCGGCGGAATCGTGGCGCTGCACAAGGCAATTCGACCCTGATCTTATTTCAGCTGAACGGCGGCCGGGAATCGATTTTCAACGAACCGGTTCCCGACGCTCGCCAGGTACGCGCAACCAGGTCGCTGTCGGCCTCGGTGATCAGGTTGCCCATGCAGCGGACGGCCACTTTCATCAGGGCTCGTGAGCGCATGCCCACCGGTCCCGCTGCGGGCAGGAATCTGGGCACGGTCAACAGTCCGGCGAGGCGTCGAGCGATGGAGAAGGCCTGCCCGTAGTGCTCGCGCAGCAGACTGGGCCAGGCGTCGGTGAGATCGGGGTGATCGAGCAGGTCGACGACCATGCGGCCGCCTTCGAGCCCGTAGTCGATGCCCTCGCCGTTGAGTGGATTCACACACGCGGCGGCGTCGCCGATGATGGCCCAGTTGACGCCCGCAACTCCGGAGACGGCACCGCCCATCGGTAGCAGCGCCGACGCCACCGAGCGCAACTCGCCGGTCAGTTCCCATTCGTTTCGCCGCTGCTGGGTGTAGAGGTCGAGCAGCGGGCGCAGCGCCCCGGTTGCCGGCTTCTTGGCGGTGGCCAACGTGCCGACGCCGATGTTGATGTTGCCGTCGTTCAGTGGGAAGACCCAGCCGTAGCCGGGCTGCAGAGTGCCTGCGGCATCGCGCAGTTCGAGGTGCGAGCTGATCCACTCGTCGTCGCTGCGCCCCGAGTCGATGTATGCACGAGCGGCGACGCCGAAAGCGGTGTCCCGATGCCACTGCCGCCCGAGTTGCTTACCCAGGGTGGAGCGGACGCCGTCGGCCACGATGAGTGTGCGGCACGAGATATCGCTGGTTCCGGTCTCGGTCTGCAGGGTGACCGACCGCACGCAGTTGCCCTCGCGCGTGGCCGCGATTGCTTTCGCTCCCTCGGCCATGACCGCCCCGGATTCGACGGCGACTGCGCGAATGCGATCGTCCAATTCGGTCCGGGCGACGGCGCTTCCGACGGTGGGCAAGGACTTGCTCGGCCACTCGAGCTGCAGTTCCTGGCCGAACCCGCTCAACCGCAAACCACGGTTGCGTGCCTTTCCGCGCACCCATTCGCCCAGACCGAGCTCATCGAGTTCGGCAACGGCACGAGGAGTCAATCCGTCACCGCACGTCTTGTCCCGCGGAAAGACGGCCGCATCGACGAGGACGACGTCTCGGCCCGATCGCGCGGCCCACGCCGCAGCGGACGATCCTGCGGGGCCTGCGCCCACGACCAGGACGTCGGTCGAGGTGGGTGGGGACGGATTGGGGGTGCTCACACAGTCCAGTATCCCGATTTCGCGGGCAGGTGCGTCGGGGGCCTATGGTCGACGCCGTGTGAAGCGTCACCTGTGGTCGGTGACACCGTCGCACCTGTCTGCACGCTAGGTTCACTACGGTAGAAGGCGAGCAGCGGCGCTTCGCTGCCCTCGCCGGCAGTCGACGACAGGACAGGGACCAACATCGTGAGTACAGACGACGCTGCCGTAGCGACGGTCGTTGCCGGAGTCGACCTGGGTGACCCGGAGCTCGCACGGTCGGTCGCCGACGGCCTCGCCCGCGTCGAGGAGCTGATGATCAGCGAACTCTCCGATGGCGAAGATTTTCTGACCGAGGCAGCGCTGCACTTGGCCAAGGCCGGTGGAAAGCGATTCCGGCCACTGTTCACCGTCCTCACCGGCCAACTGGGGCCGTCGCCGACCGATCCGGCGATCGTCACCGCCGCCACGGTCGTCGAGCTGGTTCATCTCGCGACGCTCTATCACGACGACGTCATGGACGAGGCGTCGATGCGCCGAGGTGCCGAGAGTGCGAACTCACGCTGGGGTAACAGTGTGGCGATCCTCGCGGGCGACTACCTGTTCGCGCACGCGTCACGGCTGGTCTCGACTCTCGGGCCCGACGCAGTGCGCATCATCGCGGAGACATTCGCCGAGCTGGTCACCGGGCAGATGCGCGAGACGATCGGAGCCAAAGGCACCGACGATCCCGTCGCGCATTACCTCAAGGTCGTGTGGGAGAAGACCGGGTCGCTGATCGCGTCGTGCGGACGGTTCGGCGGCACGTTCAGTGGCGGCGACGCCGAGCACGTGGGACGCCTCGAGCGCCTCGGTGACGCGGTCGGCACCGCCTTTCAGATCTCCGACGACATCATCGACATCTCGTCGGCCACCGAGCAGTCCGGCAAGACCCCCGGCACCGACCTGCGCGAAGGCGTGCACACCCTTCCGGTGCTGTTCGCGCTCCGCGAAGAAGGTGCCGACGGCGATCGGCTCCGCGAGATCCTGGCCGGCCCGGTCACCGAGGACGCCCTGGTCACCGAGGCCCTCGAGCTGTTGCAGCGCTCGCCGGGAATGGTCTCGGCCAAGAACACCCTCGGCGAGTACGCAGCTCGGGCGCATGCGGAGCTCGCGCAGCTTCCGCAGGGACCGGCCAACGACGCACTCGGACGGTTGGTGAACTACACCGTCGAACGCGTCGGCTAGCGAACCTGTAGGCGGGAACTGCAGGTCGGGGTGTATTCGTTGCATCGGGTAGGAACACCCGGTACGAGGAGGCGCTCGCCACGATGAACAGTTACGCCAACGGTGCGAAGACGTTCGGCCTGCTGGTCGGAATGTCTGCACTCATCGTCTTCATCGGCTCGCTGTTCGGTAACTCGACCATCCTGGTCGGCTCGATCGTGCTGGCGGTCGGCGTCAACGGCTATGCGTATTTCAACAGCGCGAAGATGGCTCTGAAGTCCATGCACGCGGTGCCGGTGACCGAGATCGAGCAGCCGGCGATGTACCGGATCGTGCGCGAATTGGCAACGGCGGCTCATCAGCCGATGCCTGCGCTGTACGTGAGCCCGACCAACAATCCCAACGCGTTCGCCACCGGACGTAACCCGCGCAACGCAGCGGTGTGCTGCACCGACGGCATCTTGCGGATCCTCGACGAACGGGAACTACGCGCGGTGCTCGGGCACGAACTGTCCCACGTCTACAACCGAGACATTCTGATCTCTTCGGTTGCCGGTGCCATGGCGTCGGTCATCTCGGGCCTGGCGAACCTGGCCTTCTTCGCGAACGTCTTCGGTGGACGCGGCAGTGGGGGAGCGAATCCGCTCGCGCTACTGCTGGTGTCGATGCTGGGGCCCATTGCCGCCAGCCTGGTTCGCCTTGCGGTCTCTCGTTCGCGTGAGTATCAGGCCGACCAGTCCGGAGCCGAACTGACCGGTGATCCGCTGGCGCTGGCGTCGGCGCTCCGAAAGCTCGAGCACGGAGTGCAGGTGGCACCGCTGCCACCCGAGCCGCGGCTGGCCGCGGAGTCACATCTGATGATCGCCAATCCCTTCCGGATCGGCGACAAGGCGGGTGCGCTGTTCGCCACCCACCCGCCGATGGCCGACCGTATCGAGCGACTCGAACGGATGGCCGGCCACCGGCCGTAGTGCCGAGCAGTGGTGTGCTTAAGTGCCTCCTGGGGCACTCGAGCACACCACTGCCGAAGGCATTATCGGTAGTTGACGAACTGCAGAGCGATCCCGAAGTCCTCGTTCTTGAGCAGCTGCTGGATGGCCTGGAGGTCGTCGCGCTTCTTGCTGCTCACGCGCAGCTCGTCGCCCTGAATCTGCGCTTTGACGCCCTTGGGGCCGTCGTCCCGAATCTTCTTCGAGATCTTCTTGGCGTTCTCGGTACTGATGCCCTGCACGAGCTTGCCGGTGACCTTGTAGACCTTGCCCGACGCGGCCGGGTCGTTGGTCTCGAAGGCCTTGAGCGACACGTCCCGCCGGATCAGCTTTTCCTTGAACACGTCCAGGGCGGCTTTGACCTTTTCCTCGGACTCGGACGTGATGACGATGGTCTCGGCCTCGCCGCTACCGGACCATTCGATGCTGGTGTCGGATCCGCGGAAGTCGAAGCGGGTCGCCAGCTCCTTCGCGGCTTGTCCCAGAGCGTTGTCCACTTCCTGGCGGTCGACTTTGCTCACTACGTCGAAGGACGAATCAGCCACTTCTCACACTCTCCAGTCGAATCGAATATTTGATGCGGTGATGATGTTCGCCCACATCCTGCAGGGACTTTATCGGCCCGCTACCGACCGTATCCACCCGGTTTGCGTTCCAGGGGGACGTTCGTTGTATTCTTCTCACCGCGCCGAAGACCAGCATGGACTTCGATCGCAACACGGCAGATTGCCCGAGCGGCCAATGGGAGCGGACTGTAAATCCGTCGGCTTATGCCTACGTAGGTTCGAATCCTACATCTGCCACACCTGGAACCCCGGCGAGGATTTCTCTCGCTGGGGTTTCCATGTGAGAGGGGCATGAACGGCTCGCTGACCACGCAATTTGGTAGTCGGCGCTCCGAATGTGTAACCTCTTGAAGGCTTCAGCGCACGGCAACGCACGTGCTGATCCCGCCCCCTTAGCTCAGTCGGTAGAGCGTTTCCATGGTAAGGAAAAGGTCAACGGTTCGATTCCGTTAGGGGGCTCGCTGGATTGGATGGCTCGACGCCGACCTCCCTTCGTGGGATGGTGGACGATGAGCACCTGAGGCGGTGTAGCTCAGTTGGTAGAGCAAACGACTCATAATCGTTGCGTCGCCGGTTCAAGTCCGGTCACCGCTACACAGTAGGCAAGCACGGCAAGTAGCACGCATGAACAGTCCTGATTGACCCAGATCAGATTTACCCGAAAGTAGGCGTCCAGTGGCCTCCTCCACCGATGTGCGGCCCAAGATCACCTTGGCCTGCGAGGTTTGCAAGCACCGCAACTACATCACCAAGAAGAATCGTCGCAACGATCCCGACCGCATCGAGCTGAAGAAGTTCTGCTCCAACTGCGGAACGCACCGGGCTCACCGCGAATCTCGCTAGGTTTCACGGCTCGCTGGTTCGCAGTTCCGATCTCCAGTCGGCGCCCGGCGTTAGGTCGTAATCTCTACCCCTAACGGCTTTTGCGTCCAGGGTAGAAAAGGTTGACTTTCCCGTGTCACAGGCTTCACACAACGAACCGACCATGGATGCGTCCGCACATGCGGCGTCCATGGTCGGTTCTCATTTTCGCGTCGAGGACTTCTACGAGGTCGGCCGCGAGAAGGTCCGGGAGTATGCGCGTGCCGTCCAGGATTCTCATCCCGCGCATCACGACGAGGCAGCGGCGAAAGGCCTCGGGTACGACGGTCTCATCGCGCCCCTGACGTTCGTTTCCCTGCTCGGCATCATGTCGCAGACCCGGATGTTGCAAGAGGTCATCACCGGTTACGACCCGAGCCAGATTCTGCAAACCGATCAGCGGCTCGAATTCCACCGCCCGATCCAGGTCGGCGACCGCATCTTCTGCGATGTCTACCTCGAGTCGTTTCGGCAGATGAGCGGTAGCGACATCATGACGACCAAGAACATCATCACCGATCAGAACGGTGACCTCGTGCAAACCACCTGGACGACCATCGTGGCGCGTACCGGTGGGGAGATCGACCAGAACATCGCCCACGCGGTCAAGGAAGTGATCCGGCATGGCGCTTCGTAGCTTCGACGACGTGTCCGTCGGCGACGAGCTGCCCGAGCGGATCGTGTCACTGACCCGCGGCGACCTGGTGAACTACGCCGGCGTTTCCGGCGATCCCAACCCCATCCACTGGAGCGACGAGGTAGTCGAACTGGCTGGGCTGGACAACGTGATCGCGCACGGAATGCTCACGATGGGTCTCGGCGCTGGCTTCGTCACATCGTGGCTGGGCGACCCGGGTGCGGTCACCGAGTACAACGTGCGCTTCACCACGCCGGTGTACGTCTCGGCCGATTCCGCAGCGCAGGTCGAGTTCACCGGCAAGATCAAATCCGTGGACGCCCAGACGCGAACTGCGACTGTTGCCATCGTCGCGAAGTCCGCGGGCAAGAAGATCTTCGGGCGAGCGACCGCCACGGTTCGCTTGGCCTGACCATGTCGATCCGGCAGAAGCAGTTGGCAGCCGGGACCGTTTCCTGCCGGGAGCACGGGATTTATCTGTTCCGAAGGGTGTGCAGTACACTGAGATTTCTGGGGTAATCCGGCGCTCCGCGCTGCCCGCGTCCTCCTGAGAAGGTGAGCGTGGACCGTGCACAGCCGGATGGACACCAGAACGGCCGAGAAGTTTCGGCCGAAGGGGCGTAGCTCAATTGGTAGAGCAACGGTCTCCAAAACCGTAGGTTGCAGGTTCAAGTCCTGTCGCCCCTGCCCAAGGTGTCAGCAACTGAGAGGAACGACGTGAGCGAGGAGCGCGGTAAGCGCGACGGTCGATCGGGGGAGTTCGAGGACTCTTCGACCCCAGACGAC
Organism: Rhodococcus sp. NPDC078407; assembly: GCF_044542515.1. Taxonomy (NCBI): domain Bacteria; kingdom Bacillati; phylum Actinomycetota; class Actinomycetes; order Mycobacteriales; family Nocardiaceae; genus Rhodococcus; species Rhodococcus sp. NPDC078407. The sequence goes on from NZ_JBITUQ010000006.1 coordinate 103,600, forward strand.
GTCGTACCTGGCTCCGAGGGCCGTCCTTCTGACGCTGACACGTCCACCGGTGATGCCGCTGCAGGTGCGGCGGTACCCACCGGCAAGCGATCGTCGAGCAGGTCCCGCAGCAGTGCCGGGGTGTCGATGACCAAGTCGTCGACCGCGCCGGCCAAAGCGAACTCCGGTAGGGAACGTCCGGGCAAGACCAAGACGGACAAGCGGCCGAACGTTTTTCTGCGGTTGCTGCAGTTCTTCCGTGAGGTCGTTGCCGAGCTGCGCAAGGTCATCTGGCCGAACAAGAAGCAGATGGTCACCTACACCAGCGTCGTGCTCGTCTTTCTGGCGTTCATGGTCGCGTACATCAGCGGCCTCGACGTGTTGTTCCTCAGGGGCGTCGGCTGGCTGTTCGGCTGACCGAGACGGCTGCCGAGACTTTTCGACGATCGAACCGAGCAGGAAACTAGAGAAAGGGTGCTGACGTGAGCACGCCGCACAACGACGCCACCGAAGTGGCCGCATTCGACGCCGATGTCGAGGCGACCAAGCAGGGCCTCGAAGCGGAGCAGGCCGCTCAGGACCGCGAGACCGACGAAGCCATCAAGGCCGACGTTGCCGCTGCCGCCGGTGAGGACGCACCCGCCGAAGACGGCGAGACCGCCGATGCCGATGTCACTGCAGACGCCGACGTCACTGCCGAGCCCGAGGATCCCGTCGCCGAGATGAAGGCGGCTCTGCGCCGGGCTCCCGGCGACTGGTACGTCATCCACAGCTACGCCGGATACGAGAACAAGGTCAAGGCCAACCTCGAGACCCGTGTGCAGAACCTCGACGTCGGCGACTACATCTTCCAGGTGGAAGTTCCCACCGAAGAGGTCACCGAGATCAAGAACGGCCAGCGCAAGCAGGTCAACCGCAAGGTGTTGCCGGGTTACATCCTCGTCCGGATGGAACTCAACGACGAGTCCTGGGGAGCGGTGCGCAACACCCCCGGTGTCACCGGCTTCGTCGGTGCGACGTCACGCCCGTCGCCGTTGACCATCAACGAGGTCGTCAAGTTCCTCATGCCGCAGGAAGGTGCCAAGAAGGACGCGAAAGCGACCGCAGGCGCAACCGAGCAGGGCGGCGACACCACGTCCAAGCCCACCATCGAGGTCGACTTCGAGGTCGGCGAGTCGGTCACCGTCATGGACGGCCCGTTCGCGACGCTCCCCGCCAGCATCAGCGAAGTCAACGCCGAGCAGCAGAAGCTCAAGGTGCTGGTATCGATCTTCGGCCGTGAAACCCCGGTCGAGCTCGGCTTCACCCAGGTCTCCAAGATCTAGAAGCCGCGCGCACAGACTTGCAGTAGCAACCGCAAGAAACCCGAGCGAATACAAGGAAAAAGAAATGCCCCCGAAGAAGAAGAAGCTAGCCGGGATCATCAAGCTTCAGATCCAGGCCGGTGCCGCCAACCCGGCACCGCCCGTCGGCCCAGCACTGGGTCAGCACGGCGTCAACATCATGGAGTTCTGCAAGGCGTACAACGCCGCGACCGAGTCGCAGCGCGGCAACGTCGTGCCGGTCGAGATCTCGGTCTACGAGGACCGTACGTTCGACTTCAAGCTCAAGACTCCTCCCGCTGCCAAGCTGCTGCTCAAGGCTGCAGGCGTGGCAAAGGGCTCCGGCGAGCCGCACAAGACCAAGGTCGCCAAGGTGACCATGGATCAGGTGCGCGAGATCGCCAAGACCAAGCAGGAAGACCTCAACGCCAACGACATCGATCAGGCCGCGAAGATCATCGCCGGCACTGCTCGCTCGATGGGCATCACGGTCGAAGGCTGATTTTCAGCCTCTCCAAGCATCACACGTGGGAGAGCCGGCCAGGCTCGTCAACCACTCTGAACTCGAACGAAGGACAGTAAGACATGGCAAAGCGCAGTAAGGCCTACCTCGAGCAGGCCGCGAAGATCGATCAGGACAACCTCTACTCTCCCCTCCAGGCCGCCAAGCTGGCCAAGGAGACCGCGTCGAGCAAGTTCGATCCCACCGTCGAGGTCGCAGTGCGACTCGGCGTCGACCCTCGCAAGGCAGACCAGATGGTGCGCGGCACCGTCAACCTTCCCCACGGCACCGGCAAGACCGCTCGGGTTATTGTTTTCGCCGCTGGTGAGAAGGCTGCTGAAGCCGAGGCAGCAGGAGCCGACGTCGTTGGTGCAGAAGATCTGATCGAGCGCATCCAGGGCGGGTTCCTGGACTTCGACGCCGCGATCGCCACCCCCGACCAGATGGCCAAGGTCGGCCGCATCGCCCGTGTCCTCGGACCGCGTGGTCTGATGCCGAACCCGAAGACGGGCACGGTCACCAACGATGTGACCAAGGCCGTCAACGACATCAAGGGCGGCAAGATCAACTTCCGCGTCGACAAGCAGGCCAACCTGCATTTCGTCATCGGCAAGGCCTCGTTCGACGAGACCAAGCTGGTGGAGAACTACGGCGCAGCGCTGGACGAGATCCTGCGTGCGAAGCCGTCGTCGGCCAAGGGTCGTTACGTCAAGAAGGTCACCGTCTCGACCACCACCGGACCCGGCGTCCAGGTCGATCCGAACCGTACGCGCAACCTCCTCGAGGACGACGCGAACGCGTAATCTCTTCTCAGCTCAAAACGAAGGCCGGTCTCCCCGTGGGAGGCCGGCCTTCGTCGTGGCCCACCGATGCTCTAGGCAACCTTCGCGCGGGCGAAGTTGGCCAGGATGATGCCGCTGATGCGGTCCAGCAATGCTGCGGGTAGGTCGTGGGCCATACCGTCGATCAGCGTCAGCTCGGCTCCGGGAACGGCGCGGGCGATGGCCTTGCCGCACGAGGGTCGGACCAGTCTGTCGGCGGTCCCGTGAATGACGGTGGTCGGCGCGGTGATCTTCTTCGCGTACGGCCGCAGGCTGCCGGTGCCGGTGATCGCAGCCATCTGCCGTACGACGCCCGAGGGGTTGTAGTTCCGCTCGTACATCACCTGCGCAATCTCCAGTTGTTCCTCGAGCGGAGTGCGGAAGCCGGGAGAGCCGATGGTGGACAACGTCTTTGCCGAATGCGCGATGATTTCCTCTTTCGTGGCGTCCTTCCCGACGCCACCGAGCAGGGGCAGCAGGGCGCGTGGGTCCGGCGGAGGCAGGAACGGCTCGTTGGTGCTCGAGAAGAGAATGCCCACCGATTCGGTTCGTTCGGGGTAACTACCGGCGAAGACCTGAGTGATCATGCCGCCCATCGATGCACCGACGACGTGCACGGTATCGATGCCGAGGTGATCGAGTACTCCTACGGCGTCGGCGGCCATGTCGACGATCGTGTAGGGCACGTCGGAAGACATCCCGAGCTCGTGTCGGATCATTCGGAGGATCTGGGATCCCCGCACCTTCTGCCCGGTCATCTTCGTGGACAGCCCGATGTCGCGATTGTCGATCCGGATCACTCGATATCCTGCATCGACGAGGCGGGTACAGAAATCCATGGGCCACAACGTCAATTGCGCGGACAGGCCCATGATGAGCAGGACCGCGGGATCGTCCACCGAACCCATGTCCTCGTACGCGATCTCGACGGAGTTCGCCGGCGCGATGCCTTGTTCGATTCTCATGGTGTCGTTCCTACCAGCCCGGCTCACCCAGTATCGGCACCACCAGGTAGCTCGGATCCTGTGGGTCGATGCTGATGTCCTGTTTGCGCAGTCGCGTACGCACCAGATCCGGCAGGATCGGGATGAACCGTGGTGTGTCGGTGGCGAACACGTCGACCCGGAGGCGGTGACCAGTGGCGATCACGGCCTCGGTGGTGAGGATGTCGATGTCGAGAACGATGGGTGTGCCGACGGGCACCGGCAGCAGTGCAGCCTCGGTGAGCGGGTGGTACGGCCGGGTGTAGTCGCCGTTGGGAGCGAACAGCGAACGCTCGTCGTCCACGGCTCGGCGCGAGGCGAGCAGTGCGCCGTTACTGAGTACGGTCGAGGTGCCGTCCGGGGCGACGTCGCAGATCATGATGGTCCACAATGCTTCCCGCGCGTGGCAGACCACCCGGAGATGCAGATTCATCGGACCGGACAGAACGGCGTCCGACTCGGCCGGGCCGGTGGTGAAGGTGACTGCGGCACCTTCGGCGAACCGGTTGTCGTAAGTGAATCCGCCCCCCAACACTGCCGTCACGCCGGCGAGTACCTGGGTGGTGTCACGCGAGACGACGGCCCGCAACGAGGGCCGCACCGTCAGGATGTCGCGGGACGTGGCCGGTTCGGTCGTGAGGCTGCCGTCGGCGACGGCGTGGGCTGCCGTTCCCGAGGGCGTCGCCGACAGGTACAGCCTGTGTGGCTGCGCCCGCGGAGCCGGAAAGCGGCCGTGCGCAGTCCAATTGCCGCCCTGCTGACGCAACGTGACGGGGCCGTAGTTCTCGATTCCGTTGTCGATGTCGCGCAGCCACTTGTCGAACCAGGCTCGCTCGAGCACATCGAGACGCGGTGGAAAGCCCGGTTCGCCGAACCCGATTCCGGGGTTGCCGTGGTACCCGTCACCGACGAGCAACTGCTTCGATCCGCGTTCGAGGGACAGCCGGTTGTAGATGTCGGGCGCGGAGCCGCCGAAGATGTCGTGCCAGCAGCCGTACAAGAATGTCGGCACGGCGATGTCCTCGATGGCGGCGTCGATGGTGTCGTAGTACTCGTCGTCGTAGATTCGTGAATCTTGTCCTGTGACAAAGCCTTTGGCCAGATCGAATAGGTTGGTGGCGGGGGACAGGGTGCGATCGCGGAGCCAGATGAACGTGTCGATGCCGCCGATGGCCGGTGCCCACTTCAATGCGTTGACGGCGGTGAGCCACAGCGGGATGAACGCCGAGGTGGCCCCTCCGGTTGCGAAGATTTCTCGGACGATGTCCACCGAGCCCTCGACGGCGAAGATCGCGTCGAGTCCGGCGGGTTGCTTGGCTGCGGCCTGCAGCGCGTTGATCGCCGAGTACGAGATGCCGGCCATTCCCACCCTGCCGTTGCACCAGTACTGGCGTCGGGCCCAGTCGATCACCTCGAGGGAATCGAGTTGTTCGCGGGTGCCCAGCACGTCCCAGGTGCCCGAGGAACTGCCGGTGCCGCGGACGTCGACGATCATCTGAACGTACCCGCTGCGGACGAGGTGCCGGTTGACCGACAGCAGGTCCGCCGCCCCGCCTGCAACCACTCGGGTGATCTCGGTGATGCCGTCGAAACGGGTTCCGGTGAGGTCGAACGCGGACGAGAAGGCTCTGATCGCACGACCGAGAACTGGGGTCTCGAGGATCGTGTCGATGCTCTTGATCAGCAGCTTGTTGTACGGCGTCAGGTTCAGGACGGTGGGAAAACTCCCCGTCACCGCCTCACCCGATGCGTCGGCGGGGCGGACGACGTACGCGCGCAGCGCTGTGCCGTCGCTCATCGGGATACGAACGTTCGCCGATACCGACACTCGCGGATACCGCGGTTCCTCGCGCACGATCGCCGCCCACGCCGCTGCCGCGTCGCCGCCGCTGGGGTCGCGTACGGGTTGCAGTAGGGGGTGGGGCGCCACGGCAGTCATGAACGTCGATTAGACCGTCGAACGACCCTGTTTGTCCCGAGGAACGCGAATCGGTCGTAGTTTGCTCCAATAATTCGCACGTTCGACTGTGTTGTGTTGGGAACCCTCTCAACAAAAGTTGAGCCACGCTATGGGGCGTACCAGACTTTCCTGGTCACCCGATCTCGAGCCCTCGAAATTGCTACGTTCTGCCGGTCCGAAGTGACATGGGACACCGATCGTTGCAGGGGAGCGAGAATGCACGTAGAAGCACTGTTCGGAGATGGTTCGTTGCGTCCGATCTGGCCGCACGCGGATGCACTGATCACCAGCGAATGCCCGGGGCTTCGCTTCGCCGGCAAGTACGCCGACGTCGTCGCTCTGAGCAACGGTGATCCGACCGCGTTGCGGCCGTTCGTCGACGAGGACACCCGCCGCCGGGTGGCGAGCATGGCACCGCCGCGCACCGACTCGGCGCTGGTGTTCGGAGCCAACGGATTCCTCGGCGCGCACCTGATCGGCCGCCTCACTCGTGATTCCGCCGTCGAGGTCGTCTATGCGATGGTGCGCCCCACCGAGGAGGAGACGGCGTTCGAGCGCCTGCAGCGCACCTTCGACCAGTACGAGATCGAGGTCGACGCCGACAAGATTCGCATCGTCGAAGGCACTCCCACGACGTTCCGGTTCGGCCTCGACAAGGCCGCCTACTACGACCTGGCTGCCGGAGTGGGACAGATCTTTAACTGCGCCAGCTCCACCGATTACACCGAGAGCTATGCCGAATTGCGTGACGACTGGTTCGTCAGCGTGCTGCGCATCCTGGAATTCAGCATCACCTCCGCCCGTAAGCACCTGACGTACGTGGGCAGCATCGGTGCCCACCTCTATCAGAAGCCCGAGGACTTCCGTCGTCCCGACTCGTGGTGGTACTCCGGATACGCGCAGATGAAGTGGGTCAACGCAACTCTGCTCGGATGGCTGTCGATGTCGGACACCTACTCCGTCACTCTGTGCGAGGCTCCGTACATCCTCGGCAGCACCGAGCTCGGCCGTGATCCCGGTCGCGTGTACAGCTTCTGGCGCATTATCGAACTGGCGATCGCAGCCGGTGCCATCTGGGACGGCCCGGGCATGAACTACGTCCCGGTCGACGTGATGTGCGACGTCATGGCCAGCAATTCGCTGCGCAGTCATCCTCTGACGAGGCTGTTGCCGAGCAATCCCACCGGATACGGGCACGACCTCTACGCCGAGCTGCTCGGGCTCGATCTGGTGAGCTGGGAGGAGTTCAAGGAGCGTGTCAGCGTGCGCATCTCTCCTCGTTTCGCCGAGACGATGCTGGCCGACAACATCGATCAGCTCATGCGCCTGGTGCACAAGCCCGAGGCGATCCTGCCCCTCGATCACGACGTCTCGTGGTGCGACCACCGCCGACTGTTCGAGCTCTATTTCGAGAAAGCACAGCTCAAGACGCTCACGCCCGCCGCCGTCAACTGACGTGGCGGACGGATTCGAACCCACTTCGGTGCGCTTACGGGACGTACCCATCGGCCGCGAGGTGATAAACGGCGTTCTCTCGCTGGGCTTCTACGTGGTGTGTGGGCTGATCGGACTGCTGCCCGGCCCGGTGCGGAACCGGGCAGCGGATGCGTTCGTGACCTGGTCGGAGAGCGTCGACGGACAGCGGCACAGCTGATGTCGTGGTGTCGGTGGGTACTCGGCCTCGCTGCGGTGCCGGCAGCTCTCTTCGCGCTGTTCGTGTACTGGCGGACCCGGTTCTTCTTCCGCGATCCGCACCGCGAACCGCCGGCCGATCCGCGGGCGGTGCTCGCTCCGGCCGACGGGTTCGTCACGTACGTCAAGCGCGTGGAGGCGGGCAGTGCCGCGTTCGCCGTCAAGAAGGGGCGGACGATCGTCCTCGACGAGATCGCCGGAGTCGGCTCGACCGCCAGCGGCTACCTGATCGGGATCTACATGTCCGAATATTCGGTGCACCGCAACCGAATTCCGGTATCGGGCACCATCGGCATGCGTCGTCATCGGTCCGCGGCACCGTTCAACAAGTCGATGGCCAGAGTCGGTGCGAACCTGTTGACCCGGCGCACTCCCTACGACGAGGGCTGCGACTACCTGCTCACCAACGAGCGGCTCACCATCTCGGTCGAGCACGAGTCCGGTGCCGTGGTGACGGTGACACAGATTGCCGATCTCTGGGTCGACCGCATCGTTGCGCACGTCGCCGTCGGTGACACCGTCGAGCGCGGCGAGCAGTACGGGATGATCCGCTTCGGTTCTCAGTGCGACGTGTTCGTGCCCGACGCACTCGTCGACGAGATCACTGTCCGGCCAGGCAATTACGTGTTCGCCGGCGAGACGACGGTGGCGCGTTCACCGATCCTCGTCGACGGCAGTCAACCGAGCGAGGAGGAACGATGATCACCATCGAAGAGGTCGACGGCAAAGCCGGTTGGCGTGAATTCGAGTCCGTCTCGGACCTGGTCTACCAGGGCGATCCGTACCGCCTACCCGACGAGCCGATGGATCTGGGCCGAATTCTCATCGCACCGCCGCCCTCGGTCGCCGCAACCCGCGTCACGAAGGCATTCCTGGCCCGCGAGAACGGGATTGCCGTCGGGCGCGTCGTGGCCATCCACGATCTGTCGTTCACCGAGTACACGGGGGAGCCGATCGGGTTCTTCGGCTTCTACGAGGCGGTCGACGATCACGACGTCGCCGAAGCGCTGCTCGACGCTGCGGCGCAATGGCTTTCGGCGCGCGGACTCGAGACGATATCCGGGCCGTTCGGTCCGTCGATGTTCTACAGCGCAGGCATCGTCGTCGACGAGGTCCCGGCGCTGCCCCTGGTGGGGATGCCGCACAATCCGCTCTACTACGCGGCCCACTTCGAGAAGTGGGGGCTGATGGCGGTCAAGGACTTCTACAGTTACCTTTTCGACGACCCGTGCATCATCTACAACGACCCCAAATACGCGCGGCACATGCAGATCTTCGAGAAGATCAAGGCGCGATCCGAGGTGACGTTCCGGTCGATGAAATACCGGACGCTGCGACGCGACGCGCGCATCGTGCGGGATCTGTACAACAAGACGTTCGTGAACTTCTGGGGCTTTTCGCCGCTGTCCTACACGGAGCTGTTCGAGTTGCTGAAGATGATGCTTCCGGTCATCGACCGTCGGCTCACCCTGCTGGCCGAACTCGACGGTAAGCCCGTCGGCTTTCTGATGGGAATCCCGGACGTCAATCAGGCCGCCGCGAAGGCGTCGCACCTGAAGTCGCGCTGGGCGCGAGACCTGGTGACGCTGTGGCACGTCAAGCGTCCGGGGCGCACCGAGGTCATCGACGGCGTACGGGTGGACATGCTCTTCGTCGATCCCGATTGCCCCGATCGAGCCGTGTCCTCTCTGCTGATCATGGAGATGTCGGTGCGCATGCGTGACCTCGGGTTCACTCGTGTGGAAGCGGCTCCCGTGCTCGACGACAGTCCGTGGATGAAGGGCTCGGTCCTGTCCCGGACGAAGCTCGCTCCGCACCGCACGTACCGCATCTTCAGCCGGGAGTTGACGTAGATGACCGATACGATCTCGCGAATCGACCCGCAGGTGAGCAGGGGAAACATCGGCGACCGGTGGGGCCGACTGGTCGCTCGGCGGCGCTGGGTGGTGCTGGCGATCTGGACGCTGCTGGCGGTGGGATCCGCGATTCTGTACCCAGCGCTGCAGAATTCCCTGGTGGGAGCCAACTTCTCCGTTCCCGGAACCGAATCCAGCCGTGCCGACCAACTGGTCGAGCGGCATTTCGAGTCCTTCGGCTCGGAACAGCTCGTCGTCACGTTCACCTCGGATTCGGTGGACAGCCGGAACCCGGCCTTTCGCGCACGGGTGGCCGAGGTCGTCTCGTCACTGAGGCAGTCACCGGACGTACTGCGTGTCGTCGACCCCTACGAGAGCGCAGGATTCGTCCCGACGATCTCCGCCGACGGGACCTCGGCGCTCGCATTCGTCGGCATCGGCGGAGAGGCCAGCGATCGGATCGCAGTGGCCGAACGCGTGCAGGAGATGATCGGCGGGGCGTCCGGCGACGGCGTCGAGGTGGCGGTGACGGGCTACTCGCCGATGACCGTCGATCTCACCCGCGTCGAATCCGAGGACGCCGTGCGGGCCGAGAGCATCGGTCTGCCCATCGCTTTCGTGGTGCTGGTTCTGGCGCTGGGTTCCGTGGTCGCAGGCATCGTGCCGCTGGTCACCACCGGGATCGGAGTGCTGGCGGCGTTCGGCATGTTCGCGTTGCTGTCCAACGTGATGACCTTCGATGTTCTCGTCACCACGGTGGCGGCGATGTTCGGTCTGGGTCTGGGAATCGACTACGCGCTCTTCATCGTCAGTCGATTCCGGGAGGAGATCGGGCGGGCCGGACCCGGTGACCATCCGGACCGGACCGAGCGCGCGGTGGGGGCGGCCATGGGCACCGCCGGACACATCATCGTCATCTCGGGTCTGGTCGTGTTGATCGCACTCGGAGCCCTCGCGATCGTCGATGTCCCCGCGGTGCAGAGCATTTCGTTGGTCGTCGCGCTCACCATCGCCACCGTCGTCGTGGTCGCGTGGACCCTGTTGCCTGCGATCCTCGCAGTACTGGGAACGCGTATCGGGGCATGGTCACTGCCGCGACGATTCCAACCTCCCTCGGTCGACGAGCACGACGCCGCAGTACCCACGTGGTGGTCACGGTGGGCGCAGCACGTCATCGAGCGCCCCTGGCGTTACACGGTCGCATCCGCCGCCGTCCTCATCGTCTGCCTGGTTCCCATCGGTTCGATCTCGTACGGAGTCGACCTCGGTGCCGAGGCGCTCAGCGCGGAACCGTCCGGACGAGCCAACACGGTCCTGACCGAGAAGTTCGCGCCCGGTACCATCTCGCCCATCACCATCGTGTTCACGGGCGAGGACGACAGTCCATTGAGACCGCAGCAGATCGCCACGGTCGACGCGTTCGCGAACTCCGTGCGCGGAGACGATCGCGTCGCCTACGCGTTGGCGCAGCCCGAGGGCGGCCGGTCGTTGCTGATCGTGGTCCCGTCGGTCCCGATCGACTCGACGGAGGCCGCCGATCTCGTCGGAACCCTGCGTTCTCAGGCAGTTCTCGCCGGTGAAGCAGACGGCACCAGCGTGTCCGTGGGCGGTACCACCGCGCTGGTGGTCGACGCCTCCGAGGAGATCTCCGGCAAGTTCGTCTGGGTCGTCGCCGCGGTACTGGCCTTCTCCCTCTGTTACTTGGCCGTCGTGTTTCGCAGTGTGGTGATCCCGCTCAAGGCAGTCGCCATGAACCTGCTGGTCACCGGGGCAGCTCTGGGTGCCACCGTCGCCGTCTTCCAATGGGGTTGGGGTTCGAGCATTCTCGGTTTCGAGAGCCCGGGGTACATCCAGGTGTATCTACCCGTGACGGTGTTCGCCGTGGTCTTCGGTCTGTCGATGGATTACGAGGTGTTCCTCATCGGCCGCATGCGAGAAGTGTTCGTGCGGGGAGCGAGCAACGACGTGGCCGTCGTCGACGGCATCGAACACACCGCCAGGCCGATCACCGCCGCCGCCGCGATCATGATCGCCGTGTTCGCCAGCTTCCTCACCGCAGACGTGCTCGAACTCAAACAGTTCGGCTTCGCTCTTGCCATCGCGGTGTTGTTCGACGCGGTGCTGGTACGCATGATGCTGGTGCCGGCGATGATGAAGCTCTTCGGCGAGCGCAACTGGTGGCCCGGTACGCGGAATCGTCAGGTGGTCGGCAACTGAGCCGACGCCAGCAGCGAGCCGTCCGCGCCGCGGATCTCGATCTCGGTGACGTCGCCGCGAAGTACTGCCGCGTTCATGCGGCATTCGATGGTGACGTCGCTACCGAGAAACGTGCCGGACGGGAGTTCGGTGCCCCACCGATCGACGAGGACGACCTCGTACGGGCCTCGATCGGTCACGCCGTCCATGTCGAGGAACGTCTCGGTGCCCCACGTGTGCGCAACGAGGCCGCCCTCGATGTCCACGCTCGGCATGCTCGTGGTGAACGCCACCTGTTCGTAGGCACCCAGGGTTCCCGGAGGTCCGGTGATCGCGGCCGGTGGATCCTCGGGTTGCGGTCGAGAGGCATCGATACCGAGCACGACGCCGCTGCCGACGACCAGCCCCACGATCGCGGCGGCGGCCGCCAGGCCGGCCGACCTGCGCGGTCCACGTGTTCGCTGGGGTGGCCACGCAGAGTCGGGTGAGGCACCCAGAACCCGTGCGCGGAGTTCGGGTGACGTCGAAAGTTCGAGCCACGGTTCGGTCGGACCGCGACGACCGAGAGTCCCGGTCAGCGCGCGCAGTTCGGCGATGTCGGTGTCGACGGTGGGATCGGACGATGCGAGTTCGCGAAGTTCTGCGGCCTCGGTGGCGTCGAGGTCGTCGCCGACGGCAGCGGCGATGAGTTCGGCTCGGCGATCGTCTCGGGCGTTCATGCTTCCTCCTGTCCGTCGAGATGGTCTCGCAGCGCCCTCAGTGCGTAGAAGGCGCGAGTGCGCAATGTTCGTACGGCAACGCCCGTCGACTCGGACAGTTCCGCATAGGTGGTTCCCGCCAGGTGCACCGCGACGACGACCTGCCGGTGATCGGGAGAGAGAAGGGCGAGCGCGGCGATGATGCGCAGTCGCTCGTCGACGTCGGGGCTGGTGTCGCGCGTGACCCCGGCCGGCTCCCGATCGATGTCCTCGATCCGGTCCGAGGCCGGCATCGGCATCCTTGTCAACGACCGCTGAACATCGATGATCACGTTGCGTTCGATGGCGAACAGCCACGTTCGCAGCGACCCGCGATTCGGCTCGAACCGGGACCGCGCTCGCCATGCCCGAAAAAAGGTCTCCTGGACGCAATCCTCGGCGAGAGTTCTGTCGCGGAGAGCGTTGACGGCGAACCCGAGCATGGCCGACGCGTGCTCGTCGTACGCGGCAGCGACGTCGAAGTGCAGTTCGATCACGCTCCCGATGCTCATGACAGTGACTACGTCGACGGACGCCCGGACGTTCATATCCGAGACTGGAGTATTTCTTTACCGAATTTTGAACATCGTGGCATCGACCGTCGTACACCTCTGCACGGGCTCGCCTGCCCGATACTCCCACGGAAGGCCCACGAGATGACCAGACGCTCGATCAATCGCCCGGCACTGTCCGCCCGCGGCACCGCCACCGCAGTCGTCGGCGGCACAGCCGCAGCACTGATGCTGTTCACGGCGGCCCCGGCCGGTGCCGATACCCCCGTTGCCGAACCGGATTCGTTCACCAGTGCTTTCACCGCGATGGCAACTCCCGATCAGGTGCTCAACGGCGATGGCGTTGCCACTCCGGGCCAGCCGGGCGCGACGGGCACGTTCACTCTCCGTATCAATTCCGACCTCGACATCATCTGCTACGACATCGCGCTCGACGGAGTCACCGGTGACTACATGAGCCCGGCCAAGACCGCCACGCACATCCACCAGGCGGCGGCCGGTGCTGCGGGACCTCCGCGTCTGGCGTTCCCGAACCCGACGCCGATCGGTGACGGCCCACGTTCGAGCACCGGCTGCATGCAGGGACCGTTCACCACCGGCCTGACGCCGGCCGGTGCCGACGCGGACAGTGGAACCGGATTCACGCTGGACCAGATCGAAGCGAATCCAGCGGGCTTCGCGGCCGACACCCACACCGTCGACTTCTCGGCCGGAGCAGTGCGCGGACAGCTGACGCAGATTCCGGTCGGCTCCGTCGCCACCGGAGGCGGAGGCTCGGCTCTGGCCGCGGCGTCCGATTCGGCCTCCGGTAATGCAGTGCCCGTAATCGGCGCAGCGGCGCTCGGCGCGATGGCGATCGCGGGAGTGACGTTGGTTGCTCGCCGCAGCGGAACGGCACGCAGCTGAGATCTCGGCTCCTGGTTGCTGTGACGGCAGTGGTGGTGGTGACGGGCTGTACGTCCGCACCGCCACCATCTGCCGCACCAACACCCGCCGCACCAACACCCGCCGCACCAACACCCGCCGCACCACCGACCGAGTCCTCGACCGCGGGAGATTCGCCGGGACCTGGTCCGACGGCGGATTCCGCGGCGCAGGCACCGACCCGGCTCACCGTCGAGGCCATCGACCTCGACGAGCCGTTGATCGGCCTGGGTCTCACCGAGAACGGCGAGATGGAGGTGCCGAGCGACTACGACGACGTCGGGTGGTTCACCGGCGGCGGCAGACCGGGCGTGATCGGTAGTCCTACCGTGCTGGCCGGGCACGTGGATTCCACGACCGGTCCGGCGGTGTTCGATCGGTTGTCCGAGCTTCGACCGGGAGATCTGGTGACGGTCGGGGACGGGACGGGTGGTCGAGTCGACTACCGCGTCGATCGGATCGGCGACTACGGCAAAGCGGAGTTTCCGACGGTGCAGGTCTTCGGGGCGGTGCCCACCGACGAGCTCAGGCTGATCACGTGCTCGGGCGACTTCGACGCCTCCGTGGGCAGCTACGAGCGCAACCTCGTCGTCTACGGAGTGCGGCAATAGCCCAGCGTTTTGGAGTTGACGCGGAGGATGTTGTAACCTGGTCGACGGTTCGGATCACGAGTGCTCGCACTTCGGTCCAGACCGCCCAATCAAGTTCTACCCAAGACCGTTGGTCACCGCCTTCTCGAAGGATTCACTTCCGGGAGTTGCGCGGTTGAAGGTCCGAGATCATGTCGGACGGCCCACGCAGGAGAACGAGGTAGGGAACCTGTCTGCAGTCCTCGTGGCTGTCTGCTCGTTCACGCCCCGTGTGCTTCTTGCGCCGGGGCGTTCGTCGTTTTCCGGCCCTCTCGCGATCGACGCAACTTCCCACGAGAGGAGGCGAAGTATGGCAAAGCCCGAAAAGGTCTCAGCAGTATCGGAGATCACCGAACAGTTCAAGGGTTCGACGGCTGCCGTCGTCACGGAATACCGTGGTCTGTCGGTGTCCGGTCTGACTCAGCTCCGGCGTGCGCTCGGCGAAGGTGCCACGTACTCCGTCGCCAAGAACACCCTGGTCAAGCGCGCAGCTGCCGAGGCCGGTATCACCGGCCTCGACGATTTGTTCGTCGGACCGACCGCCATTGCATTCATCAAGGGCGAGCCGGTCGACGCTGCGAAGGCCATCAAGGCCTTCGCGAAGGACAACAAGGCCTTGATCGTCAAGGGCGGCTACATGGACGGCGCAACGCTGTCCGTGGACGAGATCAACAAGATCGCGGACCTCGAGTCGCGCGAAATCCTGTTGGCCAAGCTCGCCGGCGCCATGAAGGGCAACTTGTCGAAGGCTGCAGGCCTGTTCAACGCTCCCGCATCGCAGTTCGCGCGTCTGGCGTTCGCGTTGCAGGAGAAGAAGGCTGCCGGCGCACCCGCCGCAGCCGAGGCACCTGCAGAAGCAGAAGCACCGGCGGAAGCTCCCGCCGAAAGCTGATCCGCTGGCATTAGCGAACAGCTCAATCCCACACCATGCCGCGGATCAGCGGCCAGGTACTTACAGGAAGGACCCGCCACCATGGCGAAGCTCAGCACCGAAGAATTGCTCGACCAGTTCAAGGAGCTCACCCTCCTCGAGCTCAGCGAGTTCGTGAAGGCATTCGAGGAGACCTTCGAGGTCACCGCAGCTGCCCCCGTCGCCGTTGCTGCTGCAGGCGGCGGCGCTGCCCCCGCCGAGGCTGCTGAAGAGCAGGACGAGTTCGACGTCGTTCTCGAGTCGGCCGGCGACAAGAAGATCCAGGTCATCAAGGTTGTCCGTGAGGTCGTCTCCGGCCTCGGCCTGAAGGAAGCCAAGGACCTCGTCGAGAGCGCTCCGAAGGCAATCCTGGAGAAGGTCGCCAAGGACGCAGCCGAGGCTGCCAAGGAGAAGCTGGAAGCTGCCGGCGCAAAGATCTCCGTCAAGTAAGACCGCCTCGTTGCAGTCGCACTTCGCGCTCTGAAAACGAGTGCAGAAGGGGCCGTTCCCACCTCGGTGGGAACGGCCCCTTTCTGTGTTCGAAGGCCCGGCATCGAGTGTGTCGTTGTGATCGATCACTGACTCTGTGAGATCGCGTGACACCAGCTTCCCGTCCCTGTTTACTCGACTTCGCCGAAGTCTGAAGCATGTCGAAAGGTTTCGGTTGGGTTCACTTGTGGTCTCTCACAGCGCTTCGCGACTGGTACTTGTCACAGTTCTGGCGAGTCGCCGACCGTGTCGCGTGAGATGAGCCACACTGATGCAAGCTCTACAGCCTGACTCGGGGAAGTTCTTACTGGGCGGTAAGCTCCCGTGTCGGTGCGGACACCTGCATGGGATACAGTGACGCAACCCACATCCGGGTCGATGTGTACGAATTGTGGAGGTCAGCGTGGGAGTCGAGGTTTCGGTCGAAGGATTGACCAAGTCGTTCGGTGTTCAGAAGATTTGGCAGGACGTGACGTTGACGCTGCCGAAGGGTGAAGTCAGTGCGCTCCTCGGTCCTTCCGGTACCGGTAAGTCGGTCTTCCTGAAGTCTCTGATCGGCCTGTTGCGTCCCGAAGAGGGCAAGATCTTCATCGACGGAACCGATATCTTGCAGTGCTCCTCCCGTGAGCTCTACGAGATCCGGAAGTTGTTCGGGGTGCTGTTCCAGGACGGCGCGCTGTTCGGTTCGATGAACCTCTACGACAACGTCGCGTTCCCGCTTCGCGAGCACACGAAGAAGTCCGAGTCCGACATCCGCAAGATCGTCATGGAGAAGCTCGAACTGACGGGTCTGCTCGGTGCCGAAGACAAGCTGCCCGGCGAAATTTCCGGTGGTATGCGCAAGCGCGCCGGTCTCGCCCGCGCCTTGGTGCTCG
Source organism: Rhodococcus sp. NPDC078407 (assembly GCF_044542515.1). Taxonomy (NCBI): domain Bacteria; kingdom Bacillati; phylum Actinomycetota; class Actinomycetes; order Mycobacteriales; family Nocardiaceae; genus Rhodococcus; species Rhodococcus sp. NPDC078407. The sequence goes on from NZ_JBITUQ010000006.1 coordinate 119,987, forward strand.
ATCCCGAGATCATTCTCGTCGACGAGCCCGACTCCGGCCTCGATCCCGTTCGTACCACGTACATTTCGCAGACTCTGATCGACATCAACGCCAACATCGATGCCACGATCCTGATCGTCTCGCACAACATCAACCTCGCTCGTACGGTGCCCGACAACATCGGCATGCTCTTCCGTCGCCAGCTGGTCATGTTCGGCCCACGCGAGGTGCTCCTCACCAGCGATGAGCCGGTGGTCAAGCAGTTCCTCAACGGAACGATGATCGGCCCGATCGGCATGTCGGAGGAGAAGGACGAGGCGCAGATGGCGCACGAGCAGGCGCTCGTCGACGCCGGGCACCACGCCGGTGGCGTCGATGACGTGGAAGGCATCGTGCCGCAGATGAAGGCGACCCCCGGAACTCCGGTGCGCCAAGCCGTCGGTCGTAGGCAGGAGCGGGTGCGCCAGATCATGCACACGCTGCCGCAGAACGCACAGGTCGCCATCCAGGAAAGCCTCGATACCACCGATCCCGGTCAGCAGTATCCCGCCTACGCCGGCCAGCAGGGCTACGACGAGCAGGGTTTCGACCAGCAGGGATACGACCAGCAGGGATACGGCCAGCAGGGATACGGCCAGCAGGGTTATGACCAGCAAGGCTACGGCCAGAGTCATGATCAACAGGGCTACCAAGCTCCTACGCAAGGTCGGGGTCAATAGCAGACATGGCGGGATCGAAGAAGTCCGCGTTCGCTCCAGCGAACGCCGCTCTGACACAAGCCGGCAATATCGTCGAACTACTCGTGGACGTCGTTCGGAACACCTTTCGTAGGCCGTTCCAGTTCCGCGAGTTCATCGAGCAGGCGTGGTTCATCGCCAGCGTGACAATTCTGCCGACGGCACTCGTCGCCATTCCTTTCGGCGCTGTCGTCTCGCTGCAGACCGGTTCGCTGATCAAGCAGCTCGGTGCCGAATCGTTCACCGGTGCGGCCAGCGTGCTCGCGGTCATTCAGCAGGGTTCGCCGTTGGTCACAGCGCTGCTGGTTGCCGGTGCCGCAGGATCGGCCGTCACCGCCGACCTGGGATCGCGCACCATCCGTGAGGAGATCGACGCGATGCGCGTGCTGGGGATCGACCCGGTGCATCGCTTGATCGTTCCGCGCGTGCTGGCCATGATCCTCATCGCGCTCTTGCTCAACGGCCTGGTATCGGTGGTCGGTATCGCGGGTGGCTACTTCTTCAACGTGATCCTGCAGGGCGGTACTCCCGGCGCGTACCTGGCGTCGTTCGGTGCGCTGGCGCAGCTGCCGGATCTCTATGTCGCCGAAGCCAAGGCGGCAATTTTCGGACTGATCGCGGGCATCATCGCCTCCTACAAGGGGCTCAACCCCAACCCCGGACCCAAGGGCGTCGGCGAGGCAGTGAATCAGACCGTGGTCATCACGTTCCTGCTGCTCTTCTTCGCCAACCTCATCCTGACCCTGGTGTACCTCCAGGTCGTTCCAGCGAAGGGAGCGTAACCGCGATGACTATCGCAAGAGGTCGCGGTGACCGCACGCTGATGCGCGTCAAGCGCGTCGGCAATGCCCCGCTCAACGTGCTCGACCGCGCAGGCGAGCAGATGTCGTTCTATCTGCGAGCAATCGGGTGGATTCCCAAGACCGCAGTGCATTACAAGAAAGAGGTGCTCCGCCTGCTGGCGGAGGTCACCTTCGGTAGCGGTGCGCTCGCCGTCATCGGTGGAACCATCGGCGTGATCGTGATGATGTCCGGCTTCACCGGCATCGTCGTCGGCCTGCAGGGCTATGCCGCACTCGAGCAGCTCGGAAGCTCCGTGCTCACCGGCTTCCTGTCGGCGTACGTCAATACCCGTGAGATCGCACCGATCGTCGCCGGATTGGCGCTTTCGGCCACCGTCGGCTGTGGTTTCACCGCTCAGCTCGGTGCCATGCGGATCTCCGAGGAGATCGACGCGCTCGAGGTGATGGCCGTACCCAGCGTGCCGTTCCTGGTGACGACGCGCATGATCGCAGGCTTCGTTGCCGTCATCCCGCTCTACATCGTCGGACTGTTGGCGTCGTACGTGGCATCGCGTGGGATCAGCACGATCTTCAACGGGCAGTCGACGGGGTCCTACGACCACTACTTCAACCTCTTCCTACCTCCGGAAGACGTGTTGTATTCGTTCTTGAAGGTGCTGATATTCGCCTTCGTTCTGATCATGATCCATTGCTATTACGGCTACCACGCTTCCGGCGGACCTGCCGGTGTCGGCGTCGCAGTAGGCCGTGCCGTTCGTACTGCGATCGTCACGATCGCAGTACTGGACTTCTTCTTGAGCCTCGCCATTTGGGGCACGACCACCACAGTGAGGGTTGCGGGATGATCGACTCGCCGTCGCGACTGAAGCGAGTACTGCTCGGTTTGGCGTTTTTCCTGGTGCTCATCCTGTTCTTGGGATGGAGCATTACGTCGTACAACAAGACCTTCAAGGACGTGGTGAAGGTCAGCCTCGAAACCGATTCGGTCGGCAACGCTCTACCGATGAACGCCGATGTCAAGGTGCGCGGAATGATCGTCGGCGAGGTGCGCTCGGCGTCCACCGTCGACGGCATCGTCACCTCGGAGCTGACCATCGACCCGGACAAGGCTCCACTGATTCCGTCCAACGCAACGGCGCGGTTGCTCCCCAAGACACTGTTCGGTGAGCGCTACGTCGCGCTGATCCTGCCCGAGAACGATGCGGCGTCGCCGATCACCGAGGGCACTGTCCTCAAACAGGACACCAGCGGCAATGCCATCGAGGTCGGTCAATTGCTCGACGGCTTGCTTCCACTGCTGCAGGCGATTCCGCCGCAGGATCTGGCCAACACCCTCGGGTCGTTGGCGCAAGGCCTCAGCGGCCGCGGCGAGCGGTTGGGACAGACCATCGACGATCTGACGAACGTCGTGTCGGGTCTGAACACGGAGTTGCCGAACATCCAGCAGACGCTGGTCGGTCTCGCCGACTTCTCGCAGACCTACGCAGACGCGGCACCCGAGCTGATCTCGGCGCTGGACAACCTGCGGACGACGGGCAACACCGTCGTCGAGCGGCAGTCCAGCCTCGACACGCTGTACGGATCGCTGACCTCTGCGTCGTACACGACCGCGGATTTCCTGCAGACCAACTCCGAGAACCTGATCGGATTGGCTGCCAACTCTCGGGAAGCGCTCGAGCTGCTGGCCGAGTTCTCCCCGACGTTCGGCTGCACGTTCAGCCAGTTCGCCGAAGGTGCCAGGCGCGGCAAGATCGTGCTCGGCGAGGGCGACGAGTACCCCGGCGTCAACGTGTCCGCATCGTTCGTCAACCCGAAGGGCCGTTACTTGCCGAACCAGGACGAGCCGCGCTTGTTCGACGACCGCGGAGCCACCTGCTTCGAGCCTGCCGCGCCGGGTGAGTTCTTCCCGCAGTATCCGGGAGGCTCGATCAACGACGGTTCCTACCAGGTGCCGACCCGCAACCCGGGGCCGCAGGTCATCGAAGGACAGGGGCCACCGAAGTCGGCTCAGAGTTCCATCGTTCCTGCCGTCTCCGCAGCCGCGCAGCCGGCGAGCTACGAGGGCTCGGACTTCGAGCGTGACACTCTCGCCGTAATCTACGGGCAGGCGAGTGGTGTCGCACCGGACAGTATTCCGTCGTGGGCGGCCGCTATCGGCGCACCGGCAATGAGAGGAGTGGAGGTGACCGTGCCATGAGAGGCCTTCTCGCGCCGATCATCAAGTTGGTCGTGTTCGCCGTGATCACGATCCTTGCTACGGCCACCCTTGCCTTCACCATCGCCAATTCCAGTGGCGGCGGCGGCACCAAGTTCTCGGCCATGTTCACCGACGTCACCTCGCTCAACGAGGGCGACGAGATTCGCATCGCGGGCGTTCGCGTAGGCCAGGTCGACAAGATCGAGATCGCCAACGAGCGTGAAGCGAAAGTGGACTTCACGCTGAGCAGTCGTGACTGGCTCCCGGCCAGCTCGACGGCCACCATCCGGTTCCGGAACCTGGTCGGTCAGCGCTACATCGCCATCGAACAGGGCTCGGGAGACCAGGGCCGGAAGATCACCGAGGGTGCCACCATTCCGTTGGAGCGGACCAAGCCTGCGGTGAATCTGACCACGCTGTTCGACGGCTTCCGTCCGCTGTTCACCACGCTCAGCTCCGACGACGTGAACAAGCTGTCGTACCAGATCATCCAGGTGTTCCAGGGGGAGTCGGGCACCATCAACGAGCTGGTCACCAACACAGCGACCCTGACCAACACCGTCGCCGACAAGGACCAGGTCATCGGCCAGGTCATCAACAATCTGAACAATGTGCTGGCGACGGTGAACCAGAACGACGGGCAGCTCGACAGCCTGATCGTCAACACTCAGCAGCTCGTCTCGGGTCTGTCGGCCGATCGCGGCGTGGTCGGGTCCGCCGTCACCTCGCTGGCCGGTCTGACCAACGCGACTGCCGACCTGCTCGAACCGACGAGGCCGTCGATCCAGGGATCGGTCACTGCGTTGAACACGTTGTCCGAGACGATCAACCGCCGAAGCGACGACGTGGACACGGTCCTCGGAATTCTGCCCGTCAAACTCGACAAGCTCATTCGTACGGCCCAGCAAGGATCCTGGTTCACGTTCTACCTGTGCGGTATCGACATCGTCGCCGGACCGGGTAGCTCGCCGAATCTGAATCTGCCGACCGGGCTTCCGACCGTCAACCAGCCGCTGTACACGAACTCGGCAGAGCGCTGCAAAGCTGGGGGAATCAAGCAATGACATCTCGTCGTAGTCCGGCAACGATCGGCGCACTGGGAATCGCCATCATCTTGCTGGCAACCATGTCGGTGTTCTTTCTCGACCGTCTCCCGATCATCGGGGCCGGTTCGGTGTACACCGCCGAGTTCAGCGAGGCCGCAGGCCTCAAGCCCTCCAACGAGGTGCGCATCGCAGGCGTCAGGGTCGGCAAGGTGACCGACGTGAGTCTCGAAGGCGACCGGGTCGTCGTGGACTTCACCGTTCAGGACGCCTGGGTCGGCAACGAGTCGAGGGCCGCGATCGCGATCAAGACCCTGCTGGGACAGAAATACCTGGCACTCGACCCGAGCGGCCCGGAGACGTTGAGCCCCAAGGACCGGATTCCGCTCGAGCGCACCACGTCCCCGTACGACGTCATCGACGCGTTCTCCGATGCGGCGTCGACCATCAACGACATCGATACCGATCAGCTCGCGACGAGTATGCGGACCCTGTCCGAGGCGTTCTCCGAGACGCCTGCGAACATCCGTGCCTCGCTCGACGGCGTGACTCGGTTGTCGCAGACCGTGGCCAGCCGCGACGAGGAGCTCAAGAAGCTGTTCGAGGCCACCGGGGAGACGTCGAAGGTGCTGGCCGACCGTAACGAGCAGTTCAACAAGCTGATCACCGACGCGGGCCCGCTTCTGGAGGAACTCAACAACCGGCAGCAGGCCATCTCCCAGCTGCTCACCGGCACTCAGCGAGTGTCACAGGAGCTGACCGGTCTGGTTCGCGACAACGAGGCGACCATCAACCCGATGTTGCAGCAGCTCAACGGCGTCATCGATATCCTGCAGCGCAACAACGACAACCTCGACCGCGCGCTGAAGCTGTACGAACCGTTCATTCGGCTGTACACGAACGTGACCGGCAACGGTCGATGGCTCGATATCGTGCTGGCCAACCTCACACCACCCGGAGTTCCGTTGATACCTGGTTACCGCCAGCCCTCGCTCGACACGTTGGCGGGGAACTGATGACAGAGACTCAGGCAGCACCGAAAAACAAGAACAAACTGGCACTGATCGCGGTCGTCGTGATCGTGGCGCTGGTGTTGGCGGTCGCCGGCTGGTGGCTGTTCACCCGGGCCGGAACGACCAAGATCACCGCGTACTTCGACAAGTCGGTCGGCATCTATTCCGGCTCGGAGGTGCGTGTGCTCGGCGTCAAGGTGGGCACGGTCGACTCCGTCACCCCGCTCGGTGAGGACGTCGAGGTCGTCCTTCGCGTCGACCGTGGTGTCGACATTCCAGCCGACGCCAAGGCAGTGCAGGTCACCCCGTCACTCGTCGCCGATCGCTACGTCCAGCTCTCGCCCGCCTACTCCGGCGGCGACACCATGGCCAGTGGCACGACGATCGGTCGGGATCGCACCGCGACCCCTGTCGAGGTCGACGAGCTGTACAAGTCCATCAACGACCTGTCCACCGCCCTCGGTCCGGACGGCGCGAACAAGGACGGTGCGCTGACCGACCTCGTCAACACCGGTGCTGCAAACCTCGACGGCAACGGTGAAGCGTTGGGCAACAGCATCACTCAGCTCTCGGCCGCCGGTCGGACGTTGAGCGATTCACGCACCGACGTGTTCGACACGATCAAAAATCTGCAGACGTTCGTCAGTGCGCTGGCCGTCAACGATCAGCAGGTCCGCAACTTCAACACTCAGTTGGCCGACCTGACCGGGTTCCTGTCGGGTCAGCGCGAGGATCTGGGAGCGGCGCTCCAACAGCTGTCGATCTCGCTCGGTGACGTCGCGACCTTCGTCGCGGACAACCGGACCGAACTCACCGATGCTGCCAACGGACTCGTGGTCCCGACTCAGACGCTCGCCGACAACCGTGAGCAGCTGGTGCAGACCCTGACGTTGCTGCCGCTGGCCATCAGCAACCTGGTCAACGCCTACGACGCAGAGTCGGGCACGCTCGCTACTCGTGCCAATCTGCAGAACGAGACGCAGGATCCGCTCGGCACCGTCTGCCGCTTGATCGACCTGGGCAAGCTGGTACCGGGTGACCCGCGCTTCGAGGCCCTCGGTGCGCAGATTCAGCCGATCATCGATCAGTGCGCCAACATCACCACCATGATTCAGGCCCCGATCGCCGACCAGAACCGGATCGTGCTGCCGTTCGGTGTTCTCACCAACGACGTTCAGCAGAACGAGTCCGTGCCGGGCACGGTTCCGGGCGTCGTCTCGCCGAGGCTCGGAAACAGCTCGATGCCCGGACTGGAGCAGTCGTACATCGGAGGTGGGGGACAGTGAGAACCTCTGTGAAACGGAATCGAGCTCGTGTGAAGCGTTCCTTGGTCGTCGGAGCCGGCGTCTGTGTCGTCGCGCTGTCGGCCGGAGCCTGCTCGTCGGCCGGCATCTACGCCATACCGCTTCCGGGCGGTGCCGACGTCGGCGACAACCCGTTGAACCTGACGGTGCAGTTCGACGACGTACTGGACCTCGTCCCGCAGTCGACCGTCAAGGTCGACGGCGTCGCAGTAGGCCGAGTCGACTCGATCACGGTCCCGAACGACGGCTGGACCGCCGACGTCAACGTCATCCTGAACTCCGACGTCGATCTGCCGGCCAATGCGATCGCATCGGTGCAACAGACGAACCTGCTCGGTGAGAAGTTCGTGCAGCTCTCGGCACCTCCGGGCGACGAGGCAGCGGCGCGGCTGGAGGACGGCGACACGATCCCGCTCGATCGCACCCGCCATGCCACCGATATCGAGCAGGTGCTCGGTGCCCTCTCGCTGCTGCTCAACGGTGGCGGCGTCGGGCAGCTCCAGCCGATCGTCAAGGAACTGAGCACGGCCTTCGACGGTCGCGAAGGCCGGACGAAGGAGCTTCTGCAGCAGGCGAACACGCTGATCGACGGCCTCAACCAGCAGCGTGACGACATCACCCGCGCCATCGATGGTCTCGACACGCTCAGTGGGCGCGTCAACTCTCAAACCGACCAGATCGACGGCGTGCTCAAGGATCTGCCGATCGCCACCGAGGTACTCGAGCAGCAGCGGCCGCAGCTCACCGAGATGCTCGGTGCGCTCGATCGCCTCGGAGCCGTCGGTACCGACGTGATCAATCGGTCCAAGGATGATCTGATCGCGGACCTACGGGCTCTGCGCCCGACGCTCCAGGCTCTGGCCGATTCGGCGGACGACGTGGTGACGTCGCTCGCGGTGCTTCCGACCCTGCCGTTCGCGGACGGCACCGAGAAGATCATCGAGGGCAACTCCGCCAACCTGTTCCTCTCACTCGACCTGTCGATCGGCACCGCGCTGCGCAACTTCGGTGTCGGTGAAGGAGATCCGGTCTACATCCAGCCGAAGTACGGCAACACGCTCCCGGTGGTCGATCCGAGCAATCCGTACTACAACGGAAACGGACCTCGTCCGGGTTGGCCGACGATCTCGTTGCTGCCGTTGCCGCCGATCATCCCGTCGCCGGTTCCCGGCCCGGGTGCGCCTGCGAACGAGCTGGCAGTGGCCGAAGCCCCCGCGCCGTTCGATCCGCTGGCACCGTTGAACGATTTGCTCGAGCAGTTCGGAGTTGGACAGTGAGATCGAAACTGGTTCGCTTTCAGTTGGTCGCGTTCGTCGTGGTCGCCGTGCTCGGGTTGATCTATGTCGGCGGCAAGTACGTGCGCTTGGACAACATGCTCGGGTTCGGCCAGTACCAGGTCGATGTGAACCTCGCCGATTCCGGTGGCATCTTCTCCAACGCCGAGGTCACCTACCGAGGTGTTCCGGTGGGAACCGTCGGAGATCTGGAACTGACGCAGGACGGTGTCCGAGGCGCGCTCATGCTCGACAACGATGGGCCTGACATCCCGGCCGGTACGAAGGCCGTGGTGGCCAACAGGTCCGCCATCGGTGAGCAGTACGTCGACCTCCAGCCCGAGACCGATCAGGGCCCGTTCCTGGTCGACGGGTCGCAGATCGCGGTGGCCGACACCGCCACGCCCGTGCCGGTGGAGGACGTCCTCGCCAACACGAACACGTTGGTTCGATCGGTGCCGCTGGAGAACTTGACGAAGGTTGTCAACGAACTCGGCGTGGCGTTCAACGGTAAGGGCACAGACCTCGCGTCGTTGGTCGACTCGCTCGGAAGCATCTCCGAAGCAGGCAACGAGGCGTTGCCGCAGACCCTTGCACTCGTTCGCGACTCCGTTCCGGTGCTGAACACGCAGTCCGAACAGTCGGATTTGATTCGTCAGTTCAGTACCAGTCTGGACGAGGTGACGGCGCAGCTGAAGTCGAGCGATCCCGACATTCGCCGGCTCATCGACACCGGTACTGCGGCCGGCGACCAGCTCGGTGGCTTGATCACCGAGGCCGGCCCCGCGCTGACGACCGATATCAACAACCTTGCGCTCGTTGCCGCTCAGGCCCAACCTCGCTATGTGGCGCTTCGTCCGTTCCTGACGTTCCTGCCTGCACTCGGTGCCGGTATCTCGACGATCGTCCCGGACGACGGCACGATCCGTCAGGGTCTGCTGCTCGAAGTGAACAACCCGCCGCCCTGCACGGTCGGTTACGAGGGCAGCCAGGCAATTCTCGACGAGGAGAAGCGGAAGAACCCGAACTTCGATCCGACTCGGGAGAACTACCCTCTCAACCTCGACGCGAACTGCGCGACGCCGCAGGGCAGCGTGACGGGCGTCCGTAGCGCGAACCGCATCGTGTTCGCCGACCCGGACGTGCCGCAGCCGTGGGACCTCAAGCCCAAGGTCGATCCGGAAAAGCTCAACCTCAACCCCATCGCCACCCAGTTGGCACCGCTCATCGGCGTCACGCCGAGGTAGTGGATTCGGTGGAACTGCTGCTCAGCACTGTCGTCGGGCCGAGAGTGGTTCGGCCGGATATTACCGAGTAGTAGGGTGAAAAGTGTGAACTCGAGCACCGAAGCCCTGGAGTCCTCAGCGACTCCAGGGCGCAACAAAACCGCGAAGATCCTGTTTGCCGTCGTCACAGTCGTTGCCGTGGTGGCTCTCGCCGCGGCCGTGTTCTTCGGATACGGGTGGGGTAACGCATTGCTGAGCCAGAAGCCCACCGCGGACACCCGCGATGCGGCTCTCACCGGTGCCCAGCAAGCGGCCGTCAACCTGAACACGGTCGACGCGGCCGCCATCGACCAGTCGTTCGACAACATGAAGTCGTCCATCACCGGCGACCTGATGCTCAACGACCTCGAGCAGACGCGGTCGGGTATCACCGATCAGGTGCGTCAGTCCGGTGCCAAGAGCGAGGCAGAGGTGCTGCACGGCACGCTGACGGAGCTGAGCACGGACGAGAACACCGCCACCGCGCTGGTGGTCATCGCGACCACCACCACCTGGCCCGATCGAAGCGAGCGAAGCAAGCTGACGATGCGGCTGGCCATGGAGGAGGTCGACGGGGTGTGGAAGACCAGCAAGGTCGATCCCATCGGTTCACGCATCTCGCTCGACAACCCCAGCACCAACCCCGTGATCCCGACCGAACCTGGCGGCCCCGCCGACCCGAACGCGGCCGACCCGAATGCGGCCGACCCCGGTACAGAAGCGACTCCGGCTCCCCAGCCGGACACCGGCGGCAACTGACCGATCCGCCAATGGTGATTTCCGTCTGTACCGAAGTGAGTTTCGAAGGAGTTCTGTAGTGCCTCTCCAGCGTCGCAAGATCGTTCCACCCACCACCACCAGCAAAGTTCGCCGCAAGGTGGCCGGTACCGGGAAGCCGTCTGCTACCAGCTCCGACAGCGACGTGACAGACACCGACGTGACCGGAACCGACGACACCGCTGCCACCGACACAGCGGCGAGCACCACGACGACGCCGCAGCCGACAAAGCCTGAGTCAGACAAGCCTGAGTCGGACAAGCCTGCACTCGACAAGCCTGCACTCGACAAGTCCGGGCCCTCCGCGGCAGCTGCCGCGAAGCCGGCTCTCGGCAAGTCGGCTGCTGCGAAGCCCGATCTCGACAAGTCAGCCACCGACAAGTCAGTTACAGACAAGCCCGCCACCGACAAGTCAGCCTCTGACAAGCCCGCCGCCGATGCGGCGTCGACCGGCTCGTCCTCGGCGTCGGGAATCGGCTACAAGCACGTGATCGTGGTGGCCGTCATTGCCGTTGTGCTCGGGGCGTTCGCTGCCGTTGCCGCGTTCAAGCCGTTCGCCACGATCGACAATGCGGCGTGGGTGGATTCCGCGGCCACGCAGGAAGTCACGTCGGCCGCGACCGATGCGCTTCAGACCCTGTACACGTATAAGGCCGCCACGATCGATGCCGACTTCGATGCCGCTCGTGCGGTGCTCAATCAGTCGATGCTCGAAGAGTTCAATTCCACCGCCGACACCACCAAATCTGCCGTGGTGCAGACCGATACCGGAACTGAGGCGATGGTCACCGATATCGGCGTCGTGCGGCTCGAGGACGGTATGGCCGAGTTGATTGCCAACGTGAACATCAGTGCCACACAGAACGGCGTTGCCTCGGGCAGTGCCGAGGGCCCGTTGACGGTGAACATGGAGAAGGTCGACGGCACGTGGAAATTGTCGGCCATCGACGATCAGTAGCAGCTCGACCAACAGCTCGATCAAGCCCCGTTCGACGCAGAATTACTGCTCGGACGGGGCTTTTCGTGTGCTTTTCATCGGTCTGCCCCAAGCGTGACACCGAGCTACCCTCGCGATTGCGTCCTGGCTTGGGACGAGCCCTGGTTGTTCGGGACAACCATTCACAGCTCGACGGCCAGGGATGATCCGACGAATACGGAGCATGCTGGTCATGACTGACACAACTATCGAATTGTCCGTGCTGGAATCGAGGTCCGGTCGATCGGGCTTCGCCGAGAACGTCAATCCCGAACTGTACCGATTGTTGTCGGCCCTGAATCTGGATCGCGAGTACGTGCGCGGCGACGGGACGGTGTTGTTCGACGCCTCCGGTCGGCGCTATCTCGATTTCGCGGGGGCGTACGGCGCTCTGCCTTTCGGCCATGGCCCCACGTCGATCTGGCAGGCGATCAACGATGTTCGGTGCAGCGGGGAAGCGATTTTCGTGCAGCCGTCGGTACTGACGGCAGCGGGGGAACTGGCGGATCGTTTAAGGCGCATCGCACCTCACGGGTTGACGCTTACGACGTTCGTCAACAGTGGTACCGAGGCGACGGAGGTGGCGCTCAAGATCGCGCGATTACATACCGGTCGGTTGGGTGTGTTGACCACCGGCAACGGTTTCCATGGCAAGACACTCGGAGCGCTGTCCGCGACCGGAAACGTCAAGTATCAGGCCGGGTTCGGGGCGCCGGTCGAGGGTTTCGATCACATCGAGTTCGGCGATTCGAGCGCGCTCGACGCGGCCCTGTCGGCAGCGCCGGGCCATTACGCGGTGTTCTTGGTGGAGCCGATCCAGGGCGAAGGCGGAGTGGTGTGCCCGCCCGACGGCTATCTGCGGCGAGTGCGGGAGATCTGTGATCGGCACGGGGTACTTCTCGCGCTCGACGAGGTGCAGACGGGCCTCGGTAGGACCGGACGGATGTTCGCGTCGGAACACGAGGGGGTGGTGCCCGACATTCTGACCGTCGCGAAAGCGCTCGGTGGCGGGATCGTTCCGGTGGGTGCGGTGTTGTGTGCACCGAAGTTGGTCGACGAGAGCTTCGCGTTGCGCCACACGTCCACGTTTGCGGGCAACGCGTTGGCGGCGCGGGTGGGCATCGCAGTGATCGACGAGTTGACCCGGGACGACGGCGCAGTGGTGACGAACGCTGCCGTGCTCGGCCGGCAATTGTCGACGGATCTGAGTGCGTTGGCCGAGAAGTATCCGTCCGTGGTCACCGGTGTTCGCGGTCGCGGGCTCCTGCTCGGCCTCGAACTCACCGCCGACGTGAACTTCGTGGGACGTCAATCGCTACTGGGTTCCATTGCTCAGCAACATAATTTGACGGCGGTGATCTGCTCGTACCTGCTCAATGTCGAGGGCATTCGGGTGGCTCCAACTCTGTTCGGTAACAGAGTGATTCGGATCGAACCGCCCTTGACGGTGTCGGCGGTGCAGTGCTCGCGTCTGGTGGCAGCTCTGGATCGGGCGCTGGGTTACGCGGCGGTGGGGGACATGGACGGGTTGTTCGGCCATCTGCTGGGTCGTCCGACAGTCGGCACCCCACCGTCGCTCGCGGCGCTACGTCCGGGCCGCATCCCCGATATCGCAGTCCGTCGCACCGATCGGCGTTTTGCGTTCATCGCGCACCCCTTGGATCTGGGGTTCTTCGCCGCCTTCGACCCGGCCCTCGACGTCTTCGATCACGGGGAGCGACAGGACCTGCTCGAGCGGTTCGCGGCGTCGACATCCGAGCTCGACCCCGCCTCGTTCGTCATCGGCAGTGGCCGGGTCGTCGGGGGAGGGGACGCAACGGCGCACGGCGACCTGATCGGGTTGCCGTACACCTCGGCGCAATTGCTGCATTTGCCGACCGAGCAGGCGCTGCGCGTGGTGGGCGGTGCCGTCGAACTCGCGATCTCGCGCGGTGCAACGATCGTCGGTTTGGGCGGCTATTCGTCGGTCATCACCGGGAACGGGCTGGGCCTCGGCGCGACGTCGCGTCCGATCACCACCGGCAACGCGTTCACCGCCGCGGCAAGTCTGCGGGCTGTTCGACGCGTCTGCCGCGAACGTGGAATCGACGTAGCGCAGGCCCGAGTGACGATTCTCGGGGCTGCCGGGGCCATCGGGCGGACCATCGGCAAGCAATTGGCCGGCGAGGTCGGCAGTATCGCTCTGGTCGGTCGGCGGGGTGAGAGCACGGTCGTCGCGCCGAAGTTGTGGGCGGCCGCGCAGGAGATGGTGGCGAGTGTGGCGGCCGGGTGCGGCTCGGGGAATCTTGCGGCTGCTGCAGTCGAGGTCGACGGCGACATGGATGATCTGATCAGGTCGCGGCACATCGAGTTCTTCGCCGATCCCGTTTCTGCGGTGCAGGATTCGTTGATCGACATCGCAGCCACATCGGCACCGCACGCGTTGATCGATCCGACGGATCTGATGGAAGGTGCCATCGTCTGCGATGTTGCGCAGCCACCGAACATCGGCCGAGACGTGCGCGGTGAGCGGCCCGACGTGACGGTGTTCGACGGCGGCATCGTCAGGGTGCCGTCGGGTTCGGATTTCGGGTTGACCTACGGATTGGCTCCGGGCCTGACGTATGCCTGCATGGCCGAGACGATGCTGCTCGCGTTGTCGGGTCAAACGAACCTTCGCAGTATCGGAACCACTCTGGACGGCGACAGTGTCGAGCGGCTCGGTGGGTTGGCCGACGAGCACGGCTTCGGCCTCGCCGAGGCCACCCGGTGGGCCGGCGGTCGGTAGGGCGTGGAGCGGGGACGGGCGCGCGCAACTGCCGTCCGTCCCCGCTCGGCCCAACCGCTCGGCTCAACCGCTCGGCTCAACCCATCGGGCGTAACCCCTTGACGAAGGGGGCGGCACGAGTCACTCTTGTCGTCAGGAGCACCCCCACGCGGTACGGGCGCACACCTGTTCGAGGCAGCGTGGCGACACGCATTCCCGGACTCGGTGCGAGAACCGATCTCGGGTGCTACTTTTGATGCCCCCGTTGCGCTGTGCGCACATTTGGGGTACCTTTGGACGTTGCGCTGGCTGCCTCCTGTCCACCTCTCGATTGCTGTAGCTCGAAAACTCGTTTTCGGGCCTCTGTAATGGGGATTCGGTCTGGTTGCGACCAGCCGAAATTCGCCCCACATATAGCAAACAGATACAGCGGCGGTCGCCATGTCGTGTCAGCTGACAGGTCCTGTCAGTCGGCGGAACGGCGCGACCCGCGTGAGGTGCTGGAAGGACGCATCTTGGCAGTCTCTAGCCAGACCAAGGCAGTTGTCGGAACACCGGGAGCCCCGAGGAGGGTTTCGTTCGCGAATATTCGCGAGCCGTTGGAGGTACCCGGTCTCCTCGATGTACAGACGGATTCGTTCGAGTGGCTGGTAGGTGCGCAGAGTTGGCGCGACCGTGCCGCCGCCCGTGGAGACAGCGGTGTCTCCGGCGGACTCGAGGACATCCTGACCGAGCTCTCTCCGATCGAGGACTTCTCGGGCTCGATGTCGCTCTCCTTCTCCGACCCACGCTTCGACGAGGTCAAGGCCTCGACCGATGAGTGCAAGGACAAGGACATGACGTACGCGGCTCCGCTGTTCGTCACCGCCGAGTTCATCAACAACAACACCGGCGAGATCAAGAGCCAGACGGTCTTCATGGGTGATTTCCCGATGATGACCGACAAGGGCACCTTCATCATCAACGGCACCGAGCGTGTCGTCGTCTCGCAGCTGGTGCGTTCTCCGGGCGTCTACTTCGATCACTCGATCGACAAGGCCACCGAGAAGGACCTGCACAGCGTCAAGGTCATCCCCGGCCGCGGCGCTTGGCTCGAGTTCGACGTCGACAAGCGCGACACCGTCGGTGTCCGCATCGACCGCAAGCGTCGCCAGCCCGTCACTGTGCTGCTGAAGGCTCTCGGCTGGTCCACCGAGCAGATCACGGAGCGCTTCGGCTTCTCCGAGATCCTCATGGCCACGCTGGAGAAGGACAACACCGCCGGTACCGACGAGGCGCTCCTCGACATCTACCGCAAGCTGCGTCCGGGCGAGCCGCCGACCAAGGAGTCGGCGCAGACCCTGTTGGAGAACCTGTTCTTCAAGGACAAGCGCTACGACCTCGCTCGCGTGGGTCGCTACAAGATCAACAAGAAGCTCGGCCTCAACTCGGGTCAGCCGATCGTGGCGTCGACCCTCACCGAGGAAGACATCGTCGCGACCATCGAGTACCTGGTGCGTCTGCACGCAGGTGAGACCTCGATGACCGCACCCGACGGCGTCGAGGTTCCCGTCGAGGTCGATGACATCGACCACTTCGGCAACCGTCGTCTGCGTACCGTCGGCGAGCTCATCCAGAACCAGATCCGCGTGGGCCTGTCCCGCATGGAGCGCGTCGTGCGCGAACGTATGACGACTCAGGACGTCGAGGCGATCACGCCGCAGACCCTGATCAACATCCGTCCCGTCGTCGCTGCGATCAAGGAGTTCTTCGGAACTTCCCAGCTCTCGCAGTTCATGGACCAGAACAACCCGCTGTCGGGTCTGACGCACAAGCGTCGCCTGTCGGCACTGGGACCCGGCGGTCTCTCTCGTGAGCGCGCCGGCCTCGAGGTCCGCGACGTGCACCCCTCGCACTACGGCCGCATGTGCCCCATCGAGACCCCGGAAGGCCCGAACATCGGCCTGATCGGATCGCTCTCGGTGTACGCACGCGTCAATCCGTTCGGCTTCATCGAGACCCCGTACCGCAAGGTCGTCGACGGCAAGGTCACCGACGATGTCGATTACCTGACCGCCGACGAGGAGGATCGCCACACGCTCGCGCAGGCGAACTCTCCGGTCGACGATTCGGGTCACTTCATCGAGGACAAGATTCTCGTCCGTCGTAAGGGTGGAGAGGTCGAGTTCGTCTCGTCCGACGACATCGACTACATGGACGTCTCGCCTCGTCAGATGGTGTCCGTCGCCACCGCGATGATTCCGTTCCTCGAGCACGACGATGCCAACCGTGCCCTGATGGGCGCGAACATGCAGCGTCAGGCTGTGCCGCTGGTCCGCAGCGAGGCTCCGATCGTCGGTACCGGCATGGAACTGCGTGCAGCTGTTGATGCCGGTGACGTCGTCATCACCGAGAAGACCGGTGTCGTCGAAGAGGTCTCCGCCGATTACGTCACGGTCATGGCCGACGACGGATCGCGCAAGACCTACCGGATGCGCAAGTTCGCGCGTTCCAACCAGGGCACCTGCGCCAACCAGCGTCCGATCGTGGACGAGGGTCAGCGCGTGGAGTCCGGCCAGGTCCTCGCCGACGGCCCCTGTACCGAGAACGGTGAGATGGCACTCGGCAAGAACCTGCTGCTGGCGATCATGCCGTGGGAGGGCCACAACTACGAGGACGCGATCATCCTGTCGCAGCGCCTCGTGGAAGAGGACGTTCTCACCTCGATCCACATCGAGGAGCACGAGATCGATGCTCGCGACACCAAGCTCGGTGCCGAAGAGATCACTCGCGACATCCCGAACGTCTCCGACGAGGTCCTCGCAGACCTCGACGAGCGCGGCATCATCCGTATCGGTGCCGAGGTTCGTGACGGCGACGTGCTGGTCGGAAAGGTCACGCCGAAGGGCGAGACCGAGCTGACCCCCGAGGAGCGCCTGCTGCGCGCCATCTTCGGTGAGAAGGCTCGCGAAGTTCGCGACACCTCGCTCAAGGTTCCGCACGGCGAGAACGGAAAGGTCATCGGCATCCGCGTCTTCTCGCGCGACGACGACGACGATCTGCCTCCCGGCGTCAACGAGCTGGTCCGCGTGTACGTGGCACAGAAGCGCAAGATCCAGGACGGCGACAAGCTCGCCGGCCGTCACGGCAACAAGGGCGTCATCGGCAAGATCCTCCCGCAGGAGGACATGCCGTTCCTGCCCGACGGCACCCCGATCGACATCATCCTCAACACCCACGGTGTTCCGCGTCGTATGAACATCGGTCAGGTCCTCGAAACCCACCTGGGTTGGATCGGCAAGACCGGTTGGAACGTGCAGATCGCCGCGGACGGCAGCAAGCCCGATTGGGCCGAACGCCTGCCCGAGGAGATGCTGGCGGCTCCGGCCGACAGCAACATCGCCACCCCGGTGTTCGACGGTGCCAAGGAGAATCAGCTCGCCGGCCTGCTGGAGAGCACGATTCCCAACCGCGACGGCGAGCAGATGGTCGGCTCCGACGGAAAGGCCACGTTGTTCGACGGCCGCTCCGGCGAGCCGTTCCCGTACCCGGTGTCGGTGGGCTACATGTACATCATCAAGCTGCACCACTTGGTCGACGACAAGATCCACGCTCGTTCGACCGGGCCGTACTCGATGATCACGCAGCAGCCCCTCGGTGGTAAGGCCCAGTTCGGTGGACAGCGCTTCGGTGAAATGGAGTGCTGGGCCATGCAGGCCTACGGTGCGGCGTACACGCTGCAGGAGCTTCTCACCATCAAGTCGGACGACGTTGTCGGCCGCGTGAAGGTGTACGAGGCGATCGTCAAGGGCGAGAACATTCCCGAGCCCGGTATCCCCGAGTCCTTCAAGGTGCTCCTCAAGGAGCTCCAGTCGCTGTGCCTCAACGTGGAGGTGCTGTCCTCGGACGGCGCAGCCATCACGATGGCCGACGGTGACGACGAAGACCTCGAGCGTGCCGCAGCCAACCTGGGAATCAACCTCTCCCGCAACGAAGCTGCAACGGTCGACGACCTAGCTCAGTAGTTCAGTGGTCTCCGGGCCTGTGTCATTGCAGGCCCGGAGGCGTTCTTCTCATTTGCTCTTCCAGCACAACACCCATAACGGGGAAAGGAAGTTACGTGCTCGACGTCAACTTCTTCGATGAACTCCGCATTGGCCTTGCCACTGCAGACGACATCCGTCAGTGGTCCTACGGCGAGGTCAAGAAGCCGGAGACCATCAACTACCGCACGCTCAAGCCCGAGAAGGACGGCCTCTTCTGCGAGAAGATCTTCGGCCCCACTCGGGACTGGGAGTGCTACTGCGGCAAGTACAAGCGCGTCCGCTTCAAGGGCATCATCTGTGAGCGTTGTGGCGTCGAGGTCACTCGCGCCAAGGTGCGTCGTGAGCGCATGGGTCACATCGAACTGGCCGCTCCGGTCACGCACATCTGGTACTTCAAGGGTGTGCCGTCACGTCTGGGCTACCTGCTCGACCTGGCTCCGAAGGATCTCGAGAAGATCATCTACTTCGCCGCCTACGTCATCACCACGGTCGACGACGAGCTTCGTCACAACGAGCTCTCGACGCTCGAGGCCGAGATGGAGGTCGAGAAGAAGGCCGTCGCAGATCAGCGCGACGCCGATCTCGAGGCTCGTGCGCAGAAGCTCGAAGCGGATATCGCCGAGCTCGAAGCCGAGGGTGCCAAGTCCGACGTGCGCCGCAAGGTCAAGGACGGCGGCGAGCGCGAGATGCGTCAGCTCCGTGACCGCGCGCAGCGTGAGCTCGATCGTCTCGAAGAGATCTGGACCACGTTCACCAAGCTTGCTCCCAAGCAGCTCATCGTCGACGAGCTCATCTACCGCGAGCTCATCGACCGGTACGGCGAGTACTTCACCGGTGCCATGGGTGCCGAGTCGATCCAGAAGCTCATGCAGACCTTCGACATCGATGCCGAGGCGGAGTCTCTTCGCGAGACCATCCGCAGTGGCAAGGGTCAGAAGAAGCTGCGCGCGCTCAAGCGTCTGAAGGTCGTCGCTGCATTCCAGGCCGGCCGTAACTCGCCGATGGGCATGGTCCTGGACGCTGTCCCGGTCATCCCACCGGAGCTTCGTCCGATGGTGCAGCTCGACGGTGGCCGTTTCGCGACGTCCGACCTCAACGACCTGTACCGCCGCGTCATCAACCGCAACAACCGCCTCAAGCGTCTGATCGATCTCGGTGCTCCCGAGATCATCGTCAACAACGAGAAGCGGATGCTGCAGGAGTCGGTCGACGCCCTGTTCGACAACGGCCGTCGTGGACGTCCGGTCACCGGACCGGGTAATCGCCCGCTGAAGTCGCTGTCCGACTTGCTCAAGGGCAAGCAGGGACGATTCCGTCAGAACCTCCTCGGCAAGCGCGTCGACTACTCGGGCCGTTCGGTCATCGTCGTCGGCCCGCAGCTCAAGCTGCACCAGTGTGGTCTGCCCAAGCTGATGGCTCTCGAGCTGTTCAAGCCGTTCGTGATGAAGCGCCTGGTGGATCTGAACCACGCGCAGAACATCAAGTCGGCCAAGCGCATGGTCGAGCGTCAGCGTCCGCAGGTGTGGGACGTTCTCGAAGAGGTCATCGCCGAGCACCCCGTGCTGCTGAACCGTGCACCCACCCTGCACCGGTTGGGCATCCAGGCGTTCGAGCCTCAGCTCGTCGAGGGCAAGGCCATCCAGCTGCACCCGCTCGTGTGTGAGGCGTTCAACGCCGACTTCGACGGTGACCAGATGGCTGTCCACCTCCCGCTGTCCGCCGAGGCTCAGGCCGAGGCACGCGTGCTGATGCTGTCCTCGAACAACATCCTCTCGCCGGCATCGGGCCGTCCGCTCGCCATGCCGCGTCTGGACATGGTGACGGGTCTGTACCACCTGACACGTCTCGATGCCGGTGCTGTCGGCGAGCGCGTCGACGCATCGACCGATCAGGCCGAGTTCGGGGCGTACTCCTCCCCGGCCGAGGCTCAGATGGCCGTCGATCGTGGATCGCTCACCGTGCAGTCGCAGATTCGGGTTCGTCTCACCACGCAGCGCCCGCCGCGTGACATCGAGAACGAGCTGTTCCCCGAGGGCTGGAACCGCGGCGATGCATGGACCGCGGAGACCACTCTGGGACGCGTGCTCTTCAACGAGCTGCTCCCGGCGGACTACCCGTTCGTCAACGAGCAGATGCCGAAGAAGCGTCAGTCGACCATCATCAACGATCTCGCCGAGCGTTACCCGATGATCGTCGTCGCGCAGACCGTCGACAAGCTCAAGGACGCAGGCTTTTACTGGGCCACGCGTTCGGGTGTCACGATCTCGATCTCCGACGTCCTCGTGCCGCCGGAGAAGCCGCAGATCATGGAGACCTTCGAGGCTCAGGCCGATCAGATCGAGAAGAAGTACCAGCGTGGCGCACTCGACAAGGTCGAGCGCAACTCCGCACTGGTCAAGATCTGGCAGGACGCGACCGAGCAGGTCGGTAAGGCCATGGAGGCCCACTTCCCCGACGACAACCCGATCCCGATGATCGTGAAGTCCGGCGCAGCCGGAAACATGACTCAGGTTCGCTCGCTCGCCGGCATGAAGGGCTTGGTGACGAACCCGAAGGGTGAGTTCATCCCGCGTCCGATCAAGTCTTCCTTCAAGGAAGGCCTGACGGTCCTCGAGTACTTCATCAACACGCACGGTGCTCGTAAGGGTCTGGCCGACACGGCGCTTCGTACCGCCGACTCGGGCTACCTGACGCGTCGTCTGGTCGACGTCTCGCAGGATGTCATCGTTCGGGAAACCGACTGTGGCACCGAGCGCGGCATCGTCACGACGATCGCCGAGAAGACCGCCGACGGCAAGATGATCCGCGACGCTCACGTCGAGACCAGCACGTACGCCCGCACGTTGGCGAACGACGCTGTCGACGAGAACGGCACGGTCATCGTCGCTCGCGGACACGATCTCGGTGACCCGGCCATCGACGCGCTGCTCGCTGCGGGCATCACGTCGGTCAAGGTTCGCTCGGTGCTCACCTGCACCACCGGCACCGGCGTCTGCGCCACCTGCTACGGCCGCTCGATGGCCACCGGCAAGCTGGTCGACATCGGTGAGGCCGTCGGTATCGTTGCCGCACAGTCCATCGGTGAGCCCGGTACCCAGTTGACCATGCGTACCTTCCACCAGGGTGGTGTCGCCGGAGATGACATCACCGGTGGTCTGCCTCGCGTGCAGGAGCTGTTCGAGGCACGTGTGCCGAAGGGCAAGGCTCCGATCGCGGACGTGTCGGGACGCATCCAGCTCGAGGACGGCGATCGTTTCTACAAGATCACCATCGTCCCGGACGACGGCGGCGAAGAGGTTGTCTACGACAAGCTCTCCAAGCGTCAGCGTCTGCGCGTCTTCAAGCACGACGACGGCACCGAGCGCCTGTTGGCGGACGGTGACCACGTCGAGGTCGGCCAGCAGCTCATGGAAGGTGCTGCCGATCCGCACGAGGTGCTGCGCGTGATGGGTCCTCGCCAGGTGCAGATTCACTTGGTCAACGAGGTCCAGGAGGTGTACCGGTCGCAGGGTGTGTCGATTCACGACAAGCACATCGAGACGATCGTGCGCCAGATGCTCCGTCGCGTGACGATCATCGACAGCGGCTCCACCGAATTCCTGCCCGGTTCACTCACCGAGCGCAGCGAATTCGAGTCGAGCAACCGTCGCGTCGTCTCCGAGGGCGGCGAGCCCGCAGCCGGACGTCCGGTCCTGATGGGTATCACGAAGGCGTCGCTGGCCACCGACTCGTGGCTGTCGGCAGCGTCCTTCCAGGAGACCACTCGTGTGCTCACCGACGCGGCGATCAACTGCCGCTCGGACAAGCTCATAGGTCTCAAGGAGAACGTCATCATCGGTAAGCTCATCCCGGCTGGTACCGGCATCAACCGGTACCGGAACATCACGGTGCAGCCGACCGAGGAGGCGCGCGCCGCGGCATACGCGGTGCCGTCCTACGACGATCAGTACTACAGCCCGGACGGCTTCGGCCAGGGAACCGGCGCTGCAGTGCCGCTCGACGACTACGGTTTCTCCAACGAATACCGCTAGAGCGACTTCGTCGCACGTGCACAGAAACTCGTAGTCCACTACGAATTTCCGCGCACGACGACAGGGCGTGACCAACAAAGCCCCGCATCGACTTCGGTCGGTGCGGGGCTTTGTCCGTCTCTGCAGAGGCGCGGTGAGTTTCCCGCGTCGCCCGAGTCCTACCGGTATGAGCAACCAAACACCCAGCACCATCGTGAACATCGGCGTGGCCATGTTCTCCGTCGCGGACCAGGACGCGGCTGTCGAGTTCTATTCGCGTGTACTCGGCTTCGAGGTACGAGACGACACTCGTTTCGGCCCCGAGGGCGAGTATCGGTGGGTCGAGGTGGCACCGCCCGGTTCGACGGCGCGGCTCGCCCTCAATCCACCGATGGGTGGTGCTCCCGGCGGGGGCTCCATCGGCGTCGAGACGGCCGACGTTGCAGCAGAACATGCGCGATTGGCCGCCATCGGCGGTGTCGACATGGACGCAATTTCCGGGACGGAGGACGGTGCGCCGCCCATGTTCGCGCTGCGTGATCCCGACGGAAATTCGGTATGGGTGGTGCAAGCCTGACGGATCGGCCGGGCTATTTCCGATCGACGAACGTGTACAGCTCGGCGATCGTGCCGTCCTTGACGACGGCGAAGTCCTGACCGGTGACGACGGCTGGGGCGTCGGGCGGTGAGAGTGCCCAGGAGATGCGCGCGACGTCCCCCAGCACGGCGGGTTCGACGGAGACCGAGAAGGTGAGTCCGGCAGAGTCCGCAAGGAGGGCGGCGATTGCGTTTATCACGGCTTCGCGGCCGGTCGCGGTGTTTTCGGCGTCGTAGAACACCGCGTCCGGGTGATACATGGCTTCGATGAGTTCGCGTCGTCGATCGGCGTCGGTGGCATTGAAGACCTCGACGACGTTGCGACGTACCAACTCTGCGTGAGAGATGCGTTCCATGGTGTGCCCCTAAGGTTGGTGGGCGGGGCTCGGTGCGCACACGCCCGACGCCGATCATCGCAGAAAGTACGTGACATGTCACCTAATAAGCCCGAAGGCGGCCCGTGGTTGACGCCCGCCCAGGAATCGGCCTGGCGGGCCTACATGGGTTTGTCACTGCAGATGACGTTCGAGATGAATCGGCAGTTGACCGAGGATCATGGTCTTTCCCTGGCCGACTACTCGGTGCTCGTCGCGTTGGCGGACAGTCCCGACGGGCGTCGCCGGGTGACCGACCTGGCAGCCGAGATCGGATGGGAGCGGAGCAGGGCATCTCACCACCTTGCTCGGATGTGCGCTCGTGGCCTCACCGATCGCGCGGTCTCGACCAGCGACGGGCGCGCCACGGATGCTGTACTCACCGACGCGGGCCGGGCGGCACTGGAGGAGTCGGCGGCAGGTCACGTCGACGTGGTGCGCCGATTGTTCTTCGATGGGCTTGTCCCCGAGGATATCTCCGCTCTCGAATCCATTCTCACTCGGCTGCGTGACCATGTGAGAGCGAACGGAACTCTGCCGAGGCCGCAGTGACCTACCTCCCCCTCGGATCACTCGAGGTGGTTCAACCGTGGTGACAAACGGCCTCGAGGTCGATGCCGTTCAGGTCCCGCACGAAAGATCCGTAGTACGTCGAGTGGTATTCCGGCTGTAGTCCCGGTGCCCGGAGTTCGACAGCTCCTGCCGACAGTGCTGCGGCGTGGAAGGCGTCGACCGCGGCGCGGTCCGGGGCACTGAAGGCGAGATGTGTATGGGGGCCGATGGCCGAACCCGGTGCGTCGACGATCCAGAAGTAGGGCTTCGTCTCCGCCCAACCGAAGGCGATCATGGCGAGCTGGTGTGCCTCGGGCGTGTGCGGCACCCGCATGATCTCGGTGATACCGAGCGGTGCCAAAGCAGCGCCGTAGAATTCGGCGCTGGCGGCGAGGTCGCCGACGCCGATCTTGAGATGGTCGATCTGGGATCCTGTGCGGTCGATGTTCGTCATGCCTTCGACCATTCCCCACATTGCGGACGCGTTCGGTCCTGAATGGAATGCATTCCTCGAACTCGTACCCGCAGCAAGACCAGTACGGCTCATCCGAAAGAACCAACCGGTCTACCAATTTCGTCGTCCGGGCTCGGTGGGGTGGATCGCCCGCTATCGTTGGCCGATGCGAAAGACTGTGCTCGTTGTTGCGATGGTCATGGCGTGGATTCTCGCGGGTGCCCTCCCGGCCGGTGCTGCACCCGGTGCTGAGCCGTCGTGGTCCGGGGATTACTCCTTGATGCGGTTCGCGGCGAGCAAGACCGGCACGAGCGCAGCGGCGTCACAGCGCGAACCGGACTTCTCCAACGTCTACACCTTCGCCTCCGGCTGCGCCGACGGAGAGTGCGTCGCTTCTGTTGTTGCCGGTCCACCGCCGGCGAACGAGTCTCTCCAGAACCGTCCGATCGACTACATCTGGGACGGCACGAGTTGGGTGCATACCTACGACTGGGTGTGGGATTGCTACCGGGGCGAAGGCGTTCCCAAGGACTACAACGATGCCCGCTCGGTGGCGTATTACACCCCGCAGCCCGACGGTAGCTTCGAGGGCGTCTGGGAGACCACGATCTACGGCGGCTACTGCGACGGCACCGTCATCATGAATGTAGCCGCCTATCCTGTCCCGGTGATTCCCGCTCTACCTCCGATGTTCGGCAGCAGCTGACCGAATCGAAAGGACCCGTGGAGTTCATCTTTTCGTCGAGTCGATGACGGGCAGAGTTCGTCCCGGCACGACAGCCTCGAATGATGGTGAGACGGGGTAATGAGATTCGGATCGGGCGGGACATGTCCCTGCGGGCGGGGCCCACGCGTCGACAGTTCCTGACGTGGAGTGCGTTGGTGGGGGCGCTTGCGTTCACTCCAGAACTGGCGGGAACTGCCGCGCACGCACAGTCGGTGGTGACACCCGACTACCCCTTCCGTCTCGGCGTGGCCTCCGGCGACCCACTGCCCGATTCGGTGGTGTTGTGGACCAGGCTCGCTACCGATCCGTTCGCTCCGCTGGGCAGTATGAATCCCGGCGTGGTGCCGGTGCGGTGGCAGATTGCGGCCGACGAGAACTTCGGGCGGATCAGTCGCGAAGGCATCGAGCTCGCCACCGAGTTCGACGGCTGGTCGATCCACGTCGATGTCCGAGGCCTCGAGCCCGCTCGCGAATACTTCTATCGGTTCCTCGTGGGGCCGCATGCCAGTCCGGTGGGCCGCACCAAAACCGCACCCGCAGTGGGTCAGTCGCTGAGCAAGCTCGATTTCGCGTGGGCGTCGTGTCAGAAGTGGGAGGACGGTTACTTCGGCGCGTACCAGGACCTGGCGGCGTCGAATCTGGATGTGGTGTTCTTCCTGGGCGATTACATCTACGAGTACGCGATCAAGGACGAGGGTGCCAGGAAAGGTGAGCCGCGTACTGAGTCGGCAACCCGAGAAACTATGGTGCTCAGCGACTATCGCGATCGATACGCACTGTACAAGGCAGACGAGAACCTGGCCGCCGCACATGCATCCGCGCCGTTCGTCTCGACGTTCGACGATCACGAGGTGGACAACAACTGGGCTTCGCAGATCAGCCAAGATGACGACGATCCGCGAGAGTTCCTGTTGCGTAGGGCCGATGCGTTCAAGGCATGGTGGGAGAACACTCCGGTTCGTGCAAATCTGAAGCCCGTCGGTCCGGATATGAAGGTGTATCGCTGGTTCTCGTTCGGTGATCTGGTGGACTTCTCGGTGCTCGATACCCGGCAGTACCGCAGCGATCAGGCACACGGGGACGGCGAGCATGCGCAGGACGCCGAGACGGCCGATCCGTCACGCACCATCACCGGTGCGGCACAGGAACAGTGGATCCTCGACGGTTTCGCGTCACCGTCGAGGTGGAATTTCCTGGCGCACCAGACGGTGATCGCCGATCTCGCACGCGGCCAGGGCAGCGATCGCAAGGTCGGGATGGATCCGTGGAGCGGGTACGAGGCGTCTCGGCACAGAATTCTGGACGGGGCGAGGGATCGCGGCACGAAGAACGTGGCGTCGATCGTCGGCGACATTCACCGCACGATCGTCTCGGAGTTGCGACGGGACTACCAGGATCAGGTGTCGCCGATCCAGGGAGTCGAGATTGCGACCACGTCCATCGCGTCGGGCAAGGACGGTGCCGATGTCGATTCCACCGGAGCCGCCATCGCCGACGGTTCTCCGCATGTGAAGTACGGCAACGCTCGTCGCGGCTATCTTCGCAGCACGCTGACGAACACCGAATGGCGTTCGGAGGTAAGAGTTCTCGATCGGGTCTCGACGCGTGGGGCCTCGGTGCGCACCGCAGCAACCGTCACCGTCCCCGAAGGCCGCCCCGAGATACAGCTCGGCTGACGACACTCACTGGCGAATTGCGAACATCGGCATCGCCAATCCGAGCAGCATGACGGTGAACAGGAACCATGCCGCGCCCTGCCAGATCGGCCAGGTACCACCGGAGCGGTAGGACTTGTAACCCAACGTCAGAGCTCCGATGCCGCCGAGGAAGCACACCGCGGGCACCGAAGCAGCCAGTAGTGGATTCGTGCGGTCGACGAGGAGGAACACTGCGGTCAGTGCCGCGGCCAACGCCACCACGCCGGCGCAGTAGATCGCCGCTCGGCGAAAGGCAGCGGGGTCTCTCCAGCGTTTCTCCACGTCGCGGTCGGCGATGGTCCGTTCGTCGGGTTCTCTCGATTCGTCGGTGGGCATGCCTGTCGACTACCCGTTCGAGTCGGGTCTACCCACGTCGAGCGGTCAGCGCCCGTCGGCGATGATCTGTGCGACGTTGCGCTCGGCGAGCGCGGTGATGGTCAGCGACGGGTTGGCGGCACCGGTGCTGCCCGGGATCAGCGCACCGTCGACGACGTAGAGCCCGGGGTGGCCCTTCACGCGGCCGTAGCCGTCGGTGGCGTCGCCCAGTACCGCGCCGCCGAGGGGGTGGGCGGTGAAGGTGTCGTCGACGTCGCGGGTGAACGGCTCGGCCGCGACGACGGTTCCGCCGGCCTGGGCCATCCGATTCTGTACTGCGCGGAGGGCTTCGACGGTGTCGCGGCTGCCGCCCTTGGGCCAGTTCAGCGTCAATCTGTTCGTGGCCGAATCGAATCCGAAGTTTCCGCGTAGTGGGTCGATGGTCATACCGAGTGAGCCGATGAAGCCCAGGTTCATCGGAACGCCTGGCACGTACCAGTTCTCGACGGTCAGCGGCAGGCCCGAGTCGTCGACGATGCGGGATGCGCAGGGTGCTCCCTGCGGTCCGGCGGACATCGGGCCGAGCGACCGCGTCATCGAGGCATCGCCGTTGGTTCCCCAGCCGGTGCCGACGAATTCGTTGAGGTTCGCCAGCGCTCCGGTGGTGCGGGCGCGCATCAGCAGTTCGGTGGTTCCGATGGATCCGGCTCCGAGGACGAGGGTGTCGCAAGTGATGGTGCGAGTCTCGACGACGTTGCCGAACGGGTCGAGGCGTTCGATCTCTACGCGGTAGCGGCCGCCGGATTCACTGCCTATCGCCGCGACGCGGTGGCTGTGGCACACGGCTGCGCGGCCCGTCGCCTCGGCTTGGGGGATGTAGTTCTGGGTCAGGTCGTGCTTGGCACCGTTGGAGTTGCCGAACGTGCTTGCCCCGACGGTCGCGGACGGGCGGGACCGGCCGCCGATCTCGTCTCGCACGACGTTCCAGTTCCAGTTGCCATCCACTGCCTGAGGGGTGAAGCCTGCCCGCCGGGCATGGTCGTCCCAGGTACGCGAGTGCGCGAAGTTCGGGCTGTTGTACACGTCCTCGGGCATCGCCGACGGCCGGAGCATCGAGCGGGCCTTGGGGTACCAGGTGGCGGCCATCTCGTCGTAGTTCAGGCGTCCGCCCAACGAGAGGTCGAAGAACTTCTTGTCCGGTGCGATGGTCACGCCGGTGTAGACGATCGAGCCGCCGCCCACGGCCGCGCCGCGCCACACCGAGAGGTTCTCGTAGCGGGTGGTGTCGAGGACGCCGCCGAAGAGATCGACCGGTCCCACCGGGAGTCCGGTGATGTTGGTGAACGAGCTCTGCTGCCACAGTCCACGGCCGTCGGCGGTCATGTCGGCGGTGAAGATCTCGCGCCAGGGGTCTCGTGGCCATCGCAGTCCGCGCTCGAGCACGGTGACCTGAGTGCCCGCCTGTGCCATGCGCAGAGCCGCAGCACTGGCACCGAATCCGGAGCCGACCACGATGACGGACGAGTGGTCCGGTGGGCGGGGAGGGTCAGCGAACAGCTCGGGTACCAGGGACCGGATGCGGTCCGCGCCGATCGGCAGCGCGCCTGCGGGGGCAGCACCCGGCATGCCGGCGGAGTTCAGGACCGGAGCGGCGGCAGCGCCGAGCATTCCGGCAGCGGCCAACCGCAGCAGTTGCCTTCGGTTCACGGGTCCCCCTACTTGCTACACGGACAGCATCGTCGATTGTGTCGTGTTTGCGGCAAGAAAGCGAACAGTTCGGTCGGTCTCGAGGACGCCTCCCAGCTCGGCCTCAGGTTTGCCTGTCAGACTCCCGGTCATGGTTTCGGCTGCGGTGGCTCTGTTTCTGCTTGTCGTGGCGGTGGTGGGCATTGCGGCGCACCTGCTCGACTCGCGGGGACAGGGAATGCTCGTGGCCGCTGCATTGGCACATGTCCTCATGCTCGCCGCCGTGCCCGGCACTGTTCTCGCGACCGCGGCGTTCGGGTGGTGGGGGCTGGCGGCCGGAGCAGCTGTGCTGGCGAGTGCCGCAGCAACGCAAATTTCTCTACACGTCTCTGGGATACACGGCCCCCGCAAGAACGGCCCCCGCAAGAATGGCCCCCGGAAGAGCAACTCCCGAGATACCACCGACGGTCCGACTCTGACGGTGTTGCATGCCAATATTTGGCTGGGGCTCGCCGATCAGGATGCAGTGATCGCCCTCGTCGAAAAACACCGTCCCGACGCGCTCACCCTCGTCGAGTTGACGCCCGAGGCCGACGCGGGTCTTCGCCCTGGACTCTCCGAGCTGCTGCCGTATGCGTACGTCAGTGCTGCCGCAGGCGGAGCGGGGACCGGGATCTACAGCCGCTTCCCGCTCGTCGACGAGCAGCGGCACGACGGCTTCGTGACGGAATTGCTCTCGGCGCGGGTGGAGATGCCGGGCCGACCGCTGGTGTTCGCGGTGCATCCCGTGCCGCCCTGGCCGCGGGAGCCGTCCGGTTGGGTTCGTGAGCTGGGGCTGCTGCGTCAACTACTGGCCAAGATCCCCGTCGAGGACGGTCCCGTGGTGGTGGCGGGCGATTTCAATGCGACGCAGGACCATCGGCGGTACCGAGATATGCAGGACGGCCGGTTCGTCGATGCTGCCGTGGCCACCGGTGCCGGCATGCTCAGGACGTACCCGGCGCACACCTGGCATCCGCCGGTCATAGCCATCGACCACGTGCTGGTGGCCGGCATGGCGGTGCGTTCGGTCGAAGCCGTGACGATTCCCGGCTCCGACCACCGTGGCATCCTGGCTCGATTGGCTTTCGATCCCAGTTAGCGGTTGTCAGGACTGTGCGGGCAGCTGCTGCACCGACCACTTGTTGCCGTCGGGGTCGGCGAAGTACACGAACGTGCCCCAGCCCTCGTCCTTGGGTGTCTCGATGGTCAGACCGGCTGCGGTGAGGTGCTCATATGCTGCCTGGACGTCGTCCACGACCATCAGAATTCCGGCTCCCTTGCCGGGTTCGGCGTCGGTGATGCCCTCGCCGATGGCTATGGAGCATGCCGAGCCCGGGGGAGTGAGCTGCACGTACCGGATCCCGTCCCAGGGGCGGGCGTCGTGATCGGCGTTGAATCCGATCGAGGTGTAGAAGTCCTTGGCGCGGTCCACATCGGTGACGGCCAGGGTGACGAGTTCGATCCTTATGGTGAGGTTGATGCACCAATGATGAGCGTCAATGCGGACACATTTGGTCCGCTATGAAGCCTCGTCGAAGAACGTTTCGATAATTCTTCGCCCGTCCTCGGCGACTCGAGTCAGTACCTGGGTGCTCGGCGCTGTTCCCGCAGGCATATGCGCGTCGAGCATCGGTTTCTGCGCAGGTGTGAGCTCGACGTGGAACTGCAGACCGAGACCGCTGCCGAAGCGGAACGCCTGATTCCGGTAGAGATTCGAGCTGGCCAGGACCACCGCGTCGACGGGCAGGTCGAACGTATCGGTGTGCCAGTGCACGACCTGGATTCGATCCGTTCCGAACACTGACGCGCCGGCGTCGGTCGCAGTCACCTCGCCGGAGCCCAATTCGGCAATCGGACCGCGATACACCGCACATCCCTGCGAGGCCGCGAGCAATTGAGCACCGAGACACACCCCGAGCACAGGAATTCCACGCGCGAGACACTCGGCAATCAATTCACGTTCGGCCCGAATACCAGGGTGCGACGTCGCCCCACGCGTCCATCGGCCCGCCCAATACGACCAACCCCGAGATCGCATCGGCTGTGGGCAACGGATCCCCACTCCCCATCGCGGCCACCGTGTAGTCGATTCCGCGCTCGGTCATGATCGTCCCGATCAGCGCAGGACCCTCGGATTCGACGTGCGTCAACACCCACCAACTCATGACCAGAAATATGCCCGACGCCCCGGCGGTTGTCCTGACTGTGTTGCTTTCTCTTCTCGATAGATCCCGCACTCGATCCGGAATGGACGACGCCTCGGCGCTTCGTCATACCGTCGAACGGGCGATCCACGCGGAGAAGATCGGGCTGCACCGGTTCTGGGTGGCCGAGCATCACGCCGTCCCTGGCATCGCGTCGGGCGCGCCTGCTGTTCTCGCGGCGGCGGTGGCGTCGCGAACCTCGCGTATTCGCGTCGGATCGGGCGGGGTGATGTTACCCAACCACCAGCCGCTGATCGTGGCCGAACAATTCCTGATGTTGGAGTCGCTGTTTCCCCGCCGGATCGACCTGGGTGTCGGCCGTTCGCTCGGGTTCACCGAACCGGTCCGGGCAGCATTGCGCAGTGAGCACGCCGACACGTTCGATGCCGATATTGCCGAATTGCGTTCGTATCTCGACGGTTCGGGGTCGGTGACGGCGCGGCCCGCAACCCCGCCTCCGCCGATGTTCGTCCTCGCAACCGGTGCCGGCCTCGAGGTCGCCGCTCGCGCCGGGCTTCCGGTGGTCGTGGGCGGACCGGTTCTGCAGAACATTGATCCATTAGCTCTGTATCGCAAGCACTTTCGGGCTACGTCATCGAATCCCGAATTGTATGTGATCGTCTCGCTCGATGTGACGATTGCAGCGGACTCCGCCGATGCCCGCAGGCTCGCGCTGCCGGAGGCGTGGGCGACGGCCAGGTCGCGTCGCGAGGGCGAGTTCCCGGCCCTGGAGCCAGCCGCTGCGATCGATGAATCTCGGTGGACGCCGCGGACGAGGGATCGAATCGAGGCGTCGCTGGCGTCGAGCATTCTCGGTACCGCCGAGCAGGTGCGCGCGAGGCTGGAGGAGCTGGTCGAGCGCACCGGCGCGAACGAGATCATGGCCTCCACGTCCACGTACGATCGCGCCGAATTGTTCGACGCGGATGCCGCGTTCGCTCAGCTCGCCGGTGTAGTTGGTCGAACAGCAGTAGCAGGCTGAATCGGTGCCGTTGCTGCCAGGGCCGCCACGAGGTCGCGCTGGATGTCGGTGGCGGGCACGGTCGCGTCGACGACGGCCGATACCGGTAGTCGCAGCCTGCGGTCGGCCTCGGTGCGGAAGACCAGGCCGGTCTTGGGGGTGCTGTCGGCGGTGCTGGCGTACAGGATGGACCAGCACTGGGGGTTCTTGAGGAGTTCGGCACTGGCGGTGTGATCGGACGCCACGGGCGGACCGAACGTCAGCGGTAGCCCGCTGCGCTTCATCTCGCGCTCGATGACGCGATGCAGCAAAATTTGTTCGCTGCGTTTGGGCAGGAGCAGCGGGTAGTCGGCCAGTTGGCTCAGGCTCGGGTTGTCCTCCCCGGCCAGTGGATGGCCCTCGGCGAAGACGACGACGAGGTCCTCGGTCCACAGCTCGGTCACGTGCAGACCGGAGCGTTCGACGCTGCCGCGGATCAGCGCCACCTGGCAGTCGCCCGACGTCACCGCTTCGATTTGTTCTGCGAATCGTTTCAGGACGAAGTCGATCTCGGCGTCGGGATGGCGTTCGCGGACCGCGACGATGGCGGAGATGGCGTTGGCGGCAAAGGTCATGTTCCCGGTAAGGCGCAGTTGATTCCGCCTGCGCGTGGTCAGTGCCAGGGCGGCCTGCTCGAGTTCCACCATGTGCCGGGCGATGGAGACCAATTGTGCTCCGACAACGGTCAATCGGACGGTACGCGAGGTCCTCTCGAACAGGGGCTCACCGATCTCACGCTCCAGCTTCGAGATCTGCAGGCTGATCGCCGATTGCGAGACGTAGCAGCGCTCGGCAGCGCGAGAGAAGTTCAGCTCTTCCCCGACCGCGAGAAAGTACTTGAGCTGACGCAGTTCCATATCGACGTCCAATCATGAGTTCTACTCATGGATGCTATTTCAACTTCCGCGTTGATAGACCACCGAGGTCGGAGTTTCATGGAGGTAGTTCTTCGTAGAGGGAAAGACTTCTAGCCGAAAAGGAAAGTGCTGTGCGAACGTACGACGTCGTCATCGTGGGATCGGGATTCGGAGCATTGGCAGCCGCCAAGTCTCTGGGCAAGGCCGGTGTGACGTTCTCGCTCATCTCCAGCACCACCGAGCACCTCTTCCAGCCATTGCTGTACCAGGCTGCCACCGGAATGTTATCGACGGGTGAGATCGCCCCGCCGATCCGGCGCATCCTCGCGCAGTACGACTCCGCCGACGTCCGTCTGGGACGCGTCGTCGATGTCGACCCCGAGGCTCACCAGGTCACCTACATCGGTGCCGGGCAGAGCCACACCATCGGATTCGGTCGCCTCATCGTCGCGACGGGTGCCACCCAGGCCTACTTCGGCCGCGACGAGTTCAAGGACCGTACGTTCGCGCTCAAGACGGTGGACGACGCGATCGCGCTGCGTGAGCAGATTCTGAGCTGCTACGAGACTGCGCACCTGACAACCGATCCCGATGCTCGCAAGGAATTGCTGAGTTTCGTCGTCGTCGGTGCCGGTGCGACGGGTGTCGAGCTGGCCGGTCAGATCAGGGATCTCGCGCACCGCTACTTCGCCGGATCGTTCCCGGACATCGAGCCCGACGACGTCACGGTGACCCTCGTCGACGGAGTCAAGGAAGTACTGCCGGCATTCGGTGGCAAGCTCAGCGCGTACGCCCGTACGAAGCTCGAGAAGTCGGGCGTCGACGTCGTCACCGGAGCCATGGTCACCGATATCGCCGACGACGTTGTCACCGTGCAGGACGTCGATACCAAGACCTCACGGACGTATCCCGCCAAGACGGTCATCTGGTCGGCGGGGGTGCAGGCCAGTGATCTGGCGTCGACCGTAGCCGAGCGCACCGGCTGCGAAACCGACCGTGCCGGACGCCTTCTCGTGCACGACGACCTGACGGTCGGTACGGCGAAGGACATCTACGCGATCGGCGACGTGACGTCGTTGAACAAGCTCCCCGGCCAGTCTCCGGTGGCGATGCAGCAGGGCAGGCACGTTGCCAAGATGATCATCGGGAAGGTCGACGCCGGGACGGCTTTCGAGTACACCGACAAGGGCAGCATGTCTATCGTCGGCCGATTCAGTGCTGTGGCACGGCTGTTCGGAAAGGTCGACATGTCGGGGCCGATCGCCTGGCTCATGTGGCTCGCGGTGCACCTGCTGTACCTGGCCGGGTTCCGGAACCGCTATGTCGCGGTGGTGTCGTGGATGACGTCGTACATCGGCGACAAGCGACCGCACTTCCAGTACACCGACCACTCTGCGTCGATGGACACGCTTACCAGCAAGACGTCGGACGAGGACGAGCGTAAGGCCGCCTAGCTGGTCACCAACCCGTTGCGGTAGGCCCAGATCACCACGTGCACTCTGGTGTCCACGTCGAGTTTGCGGCAGATGTTGCCGATGTGGGTCTTGACCGTGCTCTGTTCGAGGTGCAGTGCCCGGGCGATGCCGTTGTTGCCCAGGCCCTGCGCCAACAGTTGCACAACTTCCATCTCACGCAGACTCAGGTCGTGTTGCGGTGCAGCGCTTCTCGCCGATCGCTGCGGTGCCCCTCGTCGCGCGAACTCCGCCATCAAGCGTGGGGTCAGGCTGGGTGAGAGCGCCGCTCCGCCGCCCGCGACGGTGACCACCGCATCGGCGAGTTCGTCGGGATCGGTGTCCTTGAGCAGGAAGCCGGATGCACCGCTGTCCAGCGCCGCGAAGACGTACTCGTCCAGGTCGAACGTGGTCACGACGATCACGCGTACGTTCTGGAA
Source organism: Rhodococcus sp. NPDC078407 (assembly GCF_044542515.1). Lineage (NCBI taxonomy): Bacteria > Bacillati > Actinomycetota > Actinomycetes > Mycobacteriales > Nocardiaceae > Rhodococcus > Rhodococcus sp. NPDC078407. The sequence continues at coordinate 154,532 of NZ_JBITUQ010000006.1, forward strand.
TTGCGCCAGAATTTCCCGCGTGGCCGTCAGGCCGTCGCCGTCGGGCATCCTGATGTCCATCAGTACGACGTCGGGTTAAAGCATCGAGACTTGTTGCACGGCATGCTTTCCCGAGCGGGCGTGCCCGACCACCTCGATGTCTGGATGGCCGGCCAGGAACAGCTCGAATCCCTGCCGAACGACGGGCTGGTCGTCCACGATCAGAACGGTGATCATGTCGGTACCTCCAGTGGTCGAGAGATGTGCCCGTCGACGGGCAGCCGAGCATGTACCGACCATGTCGCGCCGTCGGAGGACGATCCGGCGTCGAAGGTTCCTCCGAGCAGCTCCGCTCGCTCCCTCATTCCGGGTATGCCGAATCCCTGGCCGGCGGACGCTCGCGGGTCGGAAGGTGCAGAGGTGGTCGTGTTGGTGACGGTCACCTCGATGGTCGACGAACGATCGGATACCTCGACGCAGACATCGCAGTTCGGCGCGTGACGTCGGGCATTGGACAACGCTTCCTGCACTATGCGGTAGCACGTCAACTGCACGGCGCTGTCTGTGTTGTTGCTGTCGGTGGTGTTGCTGTCGGTGTTGTTGCTGTCTGCAGCAATGTTCGTCTCGATGTGCCCGAACGACGTTCGTGATTGCTCGATCAGTTCGGGAAGGTCTGCGATCGTCGGCTGCGGAGCGTTCTGGTTGGGTGTACTCGGGCGTAGGATCCCGACGATCTGGCGGAGGCTGTCGAGTGTGCGCTGACCGTGTCCGATTGCGCCGGTGAGTAGTTCGCGCGACTGGTCGGGGTTGCTCGTGATGAGTGTCTTCGACGCTTTGGCTTGGATGAGCATCCCGGTCAGGTGGTGCGCCGCGACGTCGTGCAACTCTCGCGCCATGGTGCGTCTCTCGCTGTCCAGGGCCTCGTTCAGGCGCTGTCGGTGTTCGTGCTCGGCACGTTCCAGTGCCGCTTCGCTTTCCAGTTCCTGGGCTCGGCCGCGTGCGATGTACTTCCCGAGAGCGACGAGCACCGTGTAGTTGATCGCCAGGTTCGCCACCTGTTCGGCGACGACACCGATCGTGCCGCCGGGGCCTGCTGCGGCATCGGGGAACGACAGGCGGGTATCGACGCTGACCAGGATTTCGAGGATCAACCCGAGCGCGAGGGGTATGAACAGGCGTGGTCCGGTTACCCGAATCGCCAACGCCGCGATGGCGAACCAGTACAGCGGGGTGAACCCGAGGGTTCGCTCGGGCAGCACCAGAATCAGTGCGACACTGATCGCCACCACGGTCAGATACGACGCGACGGGATACGGCCGGCGTACGCAAGTCGCCGCAGTCATCGCGATCAGGGCAAGAACACTCACTGCGATCAGTGCCGGGCTGCCGACGAGTTCGTCTCTGGTGTCGCCGACCATGCCCGTCGAGAGCTGGAACCCGGCGTAGACGATGGTGGCAATCAGCATTTCGATCGGCAGAACGACGGGATTTCGCGGCCGCCACGCGGGGCGAAACGTACGCGGCAGTCGGTGCAAACCCAGCATCAGAGTCGACTCCGTTCTCCTGCCGCAGCTTTCGAGCTCGATTTCCTCTTGCCGGCTACCCACAGCGGTCCGGTGACGAACCAGAAGAACGTGATGATGCCGAGTGGCTGGATCACGGTCTTCAACGCTGCTGCCTGCGCCGAGTCTGCCACGGTGTAGGCGAGTCCGTAGGTGATCACCAGAGCGATCGCTGCGGCGCACAGCCACTTGACGAACCCTCGGATCTCGTTGCGGTAGGCCTGCGGTCCGGTCCTGGGAGGCTTCACCGGTGCGGGGCCGCCGGCGAAGCGATGGGCGAAGCGCACGTCGAGCCAGGCCACCGTCGAGTGCGCGAACACGACGGTCCAGCCGAGGTAGATGCCGGCGAGCCGGTGCGCGAATTCGACCTCTCCGCCTCGGTGTAGATCCACAGCCACCGCGGCGACGAGGACGAGATCGAGAACCGGGAGCAGGGCGAGCACGATGGTGCTCGCTCGTCGCAGGCGTGCAAGGTAACGCAGGCACAGGCCACCGATCACCAGTACCCAGAAGCCGACCTCACAGATCGCGATGGTGAGCAGAATTGGATTGTCCATGGGCCCGATTCTCACCGCCGCCGACCTGCGCGCGATACCCCCGCGGAGGCGTCGTACCTGGTGGTTCGGCCAAAGGTACGACGCTGAGCTCCACCGAAAGTCGTAGCTCCACCGAAAGTCGTAGCTCCACCGAATGTCGTAGAGCCACGCGATCAGCAGACTAGGCTCGTCGCCGTGATCGACCTCGGGGCGCTCGGGCGTCAACCGAAGATCTTGTGGGTCTTCGTTGCTGTTACGGCCGTTGCCGCGGGAGTGATCGTCGTGGAGTCGCGTGGATCCGGCCCCGCGGACCTCGCGTTGCCGGAAACGCCCGCGTCGAGCGGGTTCAGCTCGTTGAACTACGACCCGGGTGATACGTCGACAACGATTCCGGGGTGTGATTCCGTCGTCCTTCCAGGCTCCGGGGATTCCGTCGGAGTGATCTTTCAGCTCGACGGAGGTAGCTACGACGATCCTCGCTATCCGTGGTTCTCCGGGCGGAAGGCGACAGCGCTGTCCGACGCGCTTGTATCGGCCTTGCCTGCAGACACCGCCATCGAGTTCGCAACGCCAGGTACGTCTGCGTTCGGCACGGAGTCGGCGCTTCGGTTCGGTCCCGTTCAGGGGCCTTCGTCCGACAGTTCGTTGGACGACCCGTCACTCTTCGCTGGTTCCACTGCAGCCGGATTGCTGATCAGGGGCGGACGGGGCGCCGACCTGACCGTGACGATTTCGAAGTCGACTGGGGGTGTACCGCCCTGTTTCGCCGGCAGTCTCGATCGCAGGGAGGTATCGGCCGACGGTACGGTCGTGGACATCAAGGACTCCACCAGCGAAGACGGTGACAGAACGGTGGTGTCGAGGACCGCGACTGCGTACGCGTCCGATGGAACGACCCTGCAGGCCAGCACAACTCAGTTCGAGTCTCCGGATGAAGTGATGGCCATGGACGAGCTGATCTCCCTGGTGAAGTCGAGCGATGTGCGAATCGGCGCACCGATCCCCGAGGGCACCCGGCCCTCGCCTCTACCGTGTGACGCGCGCGGTGGATCGCAGGATGGACCCGCGGTGACTCACGCCGACGCAGACCGTATCGGTCACGCGCTGGAGCACGCTCGCATCCGATCGCTTCGGGCCGTGATTGCTTTCGCGCAGCCTCTGGCACCGATGCAGCGGGTCGCGTTTGCCGACGACGCGTTGTGCACAGCCGGACGGATCGTGACGCCGGGTTCGGAAGGTGTTGTGACGGTATCGATCACGGGTGGACAGCCGCTCCCCGAGATTCCCGACAAGTACGATCCGGCCGCTGAACGCTCGGTCGATACAGTTCGTTTGCCCGACGGATCCATCTCCGAACGCTCGAGGTTCGGGGCCCGCACCGTGACCGTCACTCGGCCGTCCGGAACCCGTATCCGTGTCTCGTCGACGTCGGCGGGCGAGCTCGTCACCGTCGGCAATCTCGAGTCCATCGCGACAGCACCAGGGTTGGATCTGTGACCGACCGGTGGCCGGTGTGGGTGGCGGGGGCCGCGGCACTGGTGACTGTGGTTGCTGCGGTGATCGTCGTCGCCGAGGATGACCCTCCGGTGGTCGCGACCGCACCCGCAGCGACGACCGCAGCCCCGCCGACGACCGCAGCCCCGCCGACGGTTCCGCGTGCGCCGGAGGTCCAGTGGTCTAGATCTGCAGAAGATGTCTACGGCCGCGAATTCCCGCAGTTCAGTGATCCGGGCGCGGGAAGCCAGGACTCTCCCAGCGCAGCGTCGTTCATCGATGCAGGCGAGGTGTATGTCGCCTCCGTCGGCCTACCCGATCCCTCTACCGGCAACTTCGACGCCCCCGCGCTGGTGGGACTCGATGCGACGGATGGATCCACTGTGTGGCGGCGTGACGACTTCCGGGTCGACTCCTGCGCGGACCAGCTTCTGTCCGGAAATCTCGTGTGCGTGTCCACCAGTGAATCGGAGAACCCGGATTCGACGATCGTCCTGGTGAACGCCATGACAGGTGAAGAGCGCTCTGTTGCTGCACCGCAGCGAATCCTTGCGGTCGGCACCGACGGATCCTCGCTGTATACGGTCAATTCGACCGCGACACCGCAGGGCTACGAGGGAACTCCGCAGATCAAGAAGGGCACCCTCGACGATGTCGGCCGCGATTGGGTCAGCGAGTTTCCCGGCGTGGCCATCTACGCAGGTTCGCCGAGCTCGGCGATCACCTTCGACGGTACATACGGCCTGGGTCGATTCGGTTCGACAGCAATAGGATTCGACTCGGTCACCGGAGCGATCACGTGGTATCGGGGCTATCCCGACAGTTGCGTCCAGCAGCCGTACCGGGTGAAACCGGCGCTGGTGATCATGACCGAGTTGGTGTGCTCGTGGTCGGAGGCATTCACCGGCACCGCCGCTGTCACTTCCGATGGTCGAGTTCTGGCCAGGTCATCGACGCCGATCTATCCCTATCCCGAGATCGACGCTCCTGCTGACCTATCGCTGCCGATGATCGTCGGCGATACCGCGTTCGATCGTTCGACCGGAGCGCTTGCCTGGTCGAATCCCGTGTTGGCGTCGACCAACGGTGTGGCCGTCGTCGGGGATCTGGTGATCGCGCGTGCTCCCGGAACCGCCCATGTGACGGCACTGGATCTGCGAACCGGTTCGGTTCGGTGGGAGAACGACCCAGGGGATTACTATCCGATCACCGCATACGCCGACGGTCTCGCGTACTCCACTGCGGGCGGCACCGTGGAATCGATTGCGTTGGAGGACGGTTCGACGCGTCGGCAGGTGAAGATCGAGCCGACGCCCGACCCTTTCGGAACCGATCCGTACCTCGGTTCGCGGGTGGAGCAGGCCGGCGATGGGCTGGTGTATACGTCCCGAGCCACGATTGCCGTGGTTGACCGGTAGTAGCTCCGAGCCTGTGCACCTACAGTGGAAGTACGCATTCAGGACATACGAACCCGGGAGTCCGCCATGGCAGGCAAGAAGATCGACAGAGTCCACGCACAGTCCGCGCTGGAGACGGTTCGTGAGAACCCCGGTATCGCATTGATCGCCGCGGCACCCGCTTTGGTGGTGCTGGCGGTGGTGTGGTGGCTGCTCGGATTCCCCGCAGCGCTGATCCTGCTGATCGCAGCAGGCGGTGCCGGCTACCTGTACCTCAAGAATCGCTGATTACCGATAACCGCTGATTACTGATAACCGCTGATCACTGATCGGCGCGCGGGATGCAGAACTCGGTGATGGTTGCCGAGCTTGCCGTCACGTCTGCCCATGACTTGTGGGTGGTCAGCACTGCTATTGCCGAGGTGGGGAAGCGGTGTCGCACCTCGCGTGCGATGTCGGTGTCGTCGTCGGCCGCCAGTTCGAGTGCGGTCCAAGGGATTCCGGGCTCATGTCCGACGACCAGCAGGGTGGATACGTTCACGTCGTCGAAGTAGGTGTCGGCCAGTCGGATTTCGTCGATGATCTCGTCGGCGGATCCGCCGTAGATGTCCCGCTCGAAGCGGGTTGGAGTGTCGCCCAGGCCGGTAGCGGCCAGGGTTTCGCGGGTGCGCAGAGCCGTCGAGCACAGAACTGCATCGACACGGCCGACGTGCTCAGCGATCCAGGCTCCGGCGAGGCCGGCCTCGCGTTGGCCCCGTGCGGCCAATGGTCGTTCGTGATCCGGTGTGCCCTCGGGGTAGCCGGATTTGCCGTGCCGCATGAGCACGAGGGTCCTAGTGGTCGCCATGCCGTCCACCGTAAACGGTGAGGGCGACGGGGTCGGGTATGACGTCTGCGGCCTCGGGGAAGACGAACTTGCGCATCGCCCACCATCGGAAGGCCGTTGCGAGCAAGGTGCCGATGATGGAGCCGCTGACGAAGTCGGCGATGTTCTCGGTGAGGAACGACACGTTCGGCGAGCGCAGATCCAGCATGTAACTCGACACCCACAGGGGTAGCTGGTTGATTGCCAGGCCGGTTCCGGCGACGGCGAAGAACAGTGCTGCCTCGTGGTGGCGACGTCGTCCGCCGCGCGCTGTGAACGACCATTCGCGGTTGAGGATGTAGGACACGATGGTTGCGATCAGTACCGCCAAAACGTTCGCGGTAACCGGCTTGTCCTGCAGGATCGTCCACTTCAGGCCGAAGAACAGGACGACGGTGACGACGAAGGTGATTGCTCCGACGATGAGGAACTTGAGGGCCTCGGCGTGCTTGACGAGAGGCTCGAGCCAGCGCTGGGGAACGTGGTCGGTGAGGCGGTCGGACACATGCATCCCATCGACGTTACCTCGAGTAACGGATGCGGCCGGTCCGGTCGTCGCTGCGACAACGGCCTACAGCTGCGTCTCCAGGTAGCCACGCAGGCTTCCAGGATCACCCCGACAGACCGGATCGCAATAGTCGGCCGTGACTCACATCGCCGCGACAGTCCTGAATTCTCGGTCCGCGCGTGATAGACAAGTCCGGGGGTCGACAGCTGTTCGTAACAGGCGATGCGGTACTGTACGTGATTGGTGGTGACCTGGTGACGAGCGGTATCCACGCGGAGCCCACTGCTCGCTCGACGCAGGGTGGTCTGACCGCTGCCGGTACCGCCGTGATGGTCCTGGGTCTGGTGGCCGCGTGGGGCGTCGTGTACTTCATCGGTCTGGTTGGTGCTCTGTGGCGTTTCCGCGAGCCGAATGCGCCTGCGCCCGTACTCACGCTGTCCGATCAATGGCTGGACCTTGCGGTCGGTCTGGGGCAGGTGGTGGTGGGGGCCGCGGCAATCGCCGCGGTGTACTTCGCTCGGCGCCGCACGTTCCCGGCGGTGTGGCCGGTACGCCGCGGCACAGCACTCGAGGCGGGGATCACCTGGTGCGCAGCCATCGGTGCCGCGTCGGCCTTCCTGCTCGTGCTGTCTCGGATGGATGTGCTGCGCTTCAGCTTCTCGGTTCCCGCTTCGGTCGAATCCGGTTGGCTTGCAGTGGTTTCTGCGCTGGCCGTGGGTCTACGCGAGGAGCCGATCCTGGTGGCGCTGCCGGTATTGCTGCTCGTGGGTAGGTTGCCGATCTGGGCCATCATGGCGTTGTCGGCGACGATGCGAGGCCTTCTGTATCTGTATTTCGGCGGCGGCGGTTTTCTCTGGGCGCTGTGCTGGGGCGCCGCGGCGGTCTGGGTGTTCTACCGTTACCGGCGGCTCTGGGTGTTGATCGCCATCCACGGATTGGTGATGAACATCCAGGTGTTCGATCGCGTCATTCCGTCCGAGAATGCTGCGACCGTTCTGCAGTGGGTCAACATTCTGATCCTGTTCTCGGCATTGCTGTGGTGGCTCACCCCGCGTGCCCTGGAGGCATTTCTGCCGAATACGGTGGCCGTTCGGTACGGCGATGCGACCGTCGAGACGACTCCGATGGTGGCCGAAGTCGTACTGAACCCCGAGAAACTCGATCCCGGGAAGCTCGATCCCGACGAGTCCAGACGCGAGCCGCCGGTCAAGCCCTGACCATGCGGGCCTCGAGGCACTCCCATTCCGAGTCGAACTTCTCGGTGCCGTCCAGCTCGAACCGATGCTTCCGGTAGAACGCGATCGCGCGATCATTGGCTGCTGCCACCCACAGATACGCAGAAGCGTCTCGGTGGCCGATGACATCGACCATGAGGTCGTTCGCGACCCCGGTGCCGTGATGTTCGGGCAGAACGTTCAGCGACCACAGCTCGGTTCTCGCGGGAGGGTCCTCGTCCCGCGGTGAGCCGCCGGTGGCGAAGCCGACAATGTGTGAGTCGGCCATGTGTGAGTCGGCGACTGGTGAGTCGGCGATTGGTGAGTCGGGAACGTAGACGGCACATCGGGTTCTCACGCCCCGCGCGGACGCGTCGTCGATACCCGCGATGATCTGCTCCCACCGCCCGATGCGGTGCGCAGGTCTTAACCCGTCCAACTTGGCACCGTCGATCATTCCCGCGTACGTCGACTTCCAGATGGCCACGTGAGCTGCGCCGAGCTGTTCCGCATCACCCGGTCGGACGTCGCGGATCGAGTAGTTGCTCACGTTGTAGTTGTACCAATCCTGACGGCGAAAACGCGTGGGATTTTTCTTGTCGTACCCCTCTCGTAGTATCGAATACATGTTCGATACCGGGGGGTGGGGAGCGGCGGAGACGCCGCCGGTCGATGACTGTATTGCGGGATTTCTCGACGTCATCGCGCTCAGCCGTGTCGATGAGAATCTGGCTCGGGCGGCAACCTTGCTCGCGTACTGCGACGTGCTCGAAATGCGGCTGGAGGCCGCGGAGGCTGCGGACGGGGATCCGGGAGAAACCGTCCGCGGCGCATTGTGCGACTTGGCCGTGACGATGACCGGGACGCGTCGCGACGCATCGGTGATGCACGATGTCGCGGAGCGTCTGCATCGAATGCCGTTGACAGCATTGCGATTCGTGACCGGCAGCTTCGACTGGTCGACGGTGGTGACCATTACCTCGGTGCTGCACCGAGCCAGCGACGAGACGATCTCGACCATCGAATACGAGGTTTGCTCGGCAGGTAGTCGAATGCGCCCGCAGGCATTGCGAAACCGCATCTGGCGGTTGTGGATGAAGGCCGATCCGGAGGGTGCTTCGGCGGCCCGTGAGACTGCGAAGTCCGAGGAAGTCGGCGTGCGTATCGACCGCGGCGGCCCTGGGGGTATCTCGTCGCTCATCGCGAAGATCACCGATCTGGAAGCGGCAGAGGCGGATGCGCTGATAGTCGAGATGGTCGGAACGGTGTGCAAGGACGACCCGCGGTCGACGGGAATGCTGCGGGCGGCGGGACTGATGGCGTTGATGCACGGCGAGCATTCATTGGCGTGTCAGTGCGACCTCGGCGACGAATGCCCGGTTGCCGGCGCTGTCGACGATATTCCGCCGAGGCGTGGTCATCTCCTGCAGATCGTGGTGGCGGTGGAGACTCTGCTGGGACTGTCCTCGGAGCCTGCGACCCTCGCCGACGGCACGCCCATCGATCCCGAAGTGGCGCGCATCGTTGCCACGGATGCGAAGTGGCAGGCAATGCTGACCGAGTTGGTCGACATGCTCAAACCGGAGCAGAACGGTCCGCACGAGGGTGACCCGGACGATGGTGCGAATCGCGGAGATATGGCCTCCGCTGGCCCGGACAACAATGACGGCAGTCACTCCGATGACGAGGGTCCGGACGATGACGATCCGGACGATGACGATCCGGACGATGACGATCCGGACGATGACGATCCGGACGATGACGATCCGGACGACGGCGGCCCCGACGGCAAGGGTCCTGACGATAAGGGTCCCGACGATAAGGGTCCGGTCGGCGGCGGCCCATCCGACGACGGCGGCCCGGATAACGACGACGGTCCAATCGGGGTGGGTGCTTGCGGCCAGACGAATGAGGGCGGGTCGAAGGCCAGAGACCCCGACGGCAAATATTCCGGCAGCAAGGGTCCGGACAGCAAGGATCGCGATGTTCCCGATGATGGTCCGACCGATCACGGCGGTTTCGACGGCTCAGTCCACGGTGATTCTGCGCGAGTCGGCCCGTCTCCATCAGGGCTGTTGCTACGCCGGGTGGTGGGTATAGGCCGGGTTCGTGGTGCCGCCGTGCTGCCGTCGATTCGCGGTAGCTGCGTCGACAGTCCTCCGCCGGTGTTCCCGATGCTGGGGGAGGAGTCTGTCCGCGACGGGCTCGTCGCGCGGTGGCTTGCATGGGTTGCCGAGCGGCCCGAACGTGCTCTCGGCATTTTCCCCGACGGTCATGGCGGCGAGTCCACTCCGTCGCAGTCGGCGGTGACGTATCGGCCGAGTGCCCGCGTCGCTGCCTTCGTTCGGGCTGCGTATCGCACGTGTACGTTCCCGAACTGCGACGTGCCGTCCGCCCGGTGCCAGATCGACCATCTTGTGCCGTTCGATCAGGACGACCCGAGGCGAGGCGGTTGGACGATTGTGACCAATCTTCAGCCGGTGTGCCTATTTCATCATCAGGCCAAGACCTCGAAGGCGTGGTCGGCAGTGTTTCTCGCCGGCGGGCCGATCTTGTGGTCGAACTCGCTCGGTCTGCGCGCGGTCACGTTGCCGGAGTTCTCGATCGTGACCCCGCGCGCATCCCGACGACGGCGAAAGCGATCGTCGGGGGTGGTGCCATCGCCGCTCGAACCGACCCGCTGGGAGCTCGAATACAGCGGAGGTGCACCGCCGACTCTCGATGACTTTCGCGCTGCAGCAACGGATAGTGCCCGACGGAAGTTGGCGGAAAAGCGGCGGGCTTACCTCGAACACTGTCGGGTCGTTCATGCACGCGTCCGATACGACCGCACCAGATACGACCCTCCTCCCTTCTGAACGAACACCCTCAACGGTGTGGCACAGGCCGGCGGCCTGCTACCTTGAACGCCGTTCAAGTCTTTGGGGCAGTTCACTGCCCCACTCCTCGAGGAGCCACCCGTGTCAGATGTCGACAGCAACACTCGCCAGCCGAGCCGTAAGGTCAGCCGAATGAACGTCTCTGCCCGCGACATAGCGCAGATCGCGGTGTTCGCAGCGCTCATCGCCGCGCTCGGCCTGCCGGGATCGATCACGGTCGGCTTCTCCGGTGTTCCCATCACCCTGCAAACCCTTGGCATCATCATGTCCGGAGCGATCCTCGGTGCCCGAAAAGGTACGGCCGCGGTCCTGGTGTTCCTCGCCCTGACGATGATCGGCCTGCCGCTGCTCGCGGGTGGGCGTACCGGTCTGGCAGCGATGGCCGGCCCCACCGTCGGCTACTTGATCGGCTGGATACCGGCTGCTCTGCTCATCGGCTGGCTCACCGCGCGAATTCTGCCCAAGTACTCGATCGCACTCGGCCTGCTGATCAACGCAGTCGGCGGCATCGTGGTGATCTACGTTTTCGGCATAGCCGGTCTGATCCTGCGCACCGACGTGGGATTCTGGGCCGCGATCACGTCCAACGGACCGTTCCTTCCGGGCGACATCGCGAAAGTTGTCGTCGCCACGGTCGTCGCCAAGAGCGTGCACCGCGCATACCCGGGCCTGATCAAGGCGTGACTCTCGAGCTGGGAGGTCGAGGCAGCGGCGACGGCAGCACCGCCATCATCTGGCGTGGTCGCACACTCACCTATGCCGACCTCGACGCCGCTGTCGAGCAATGGCCTCACCTCCCGGCGCACGGCGTTCGATCCCACGACGCCTCAGCTCTCGATTTACCCGAGGCGCTGATCTGCGTTTTCGCCGCGGCGCGGCAGGGGAGCGCGGTGCGAGTGGAAGACCCGGCCATCAGGCCCGATCGCACGGACGAGCCCAGTCCCGACGCGTTCTTGTTGGTGGCGACCTCCGGCTCCACCGGACGCCCCAAACCGCTCGAGCGCACTGCCGCATCCTGGATAGACAGCTTCCCCGAGTTCACCGAGATCACCGGTATCCGACCGACCGACACCGTGCTGATCACCGGACCACTGCACGCCACGATGCATTTGTTCGCCGCACTTCATGCGCTGTGGCTCGGGGCATGCATCACGGACGACCCCTCGCAGGCCACTGCTGTTCACGCGGTTCCGGCAGTACTTCGGGACGTCCTGCACCGAATGCCTCGTGCGCGGATTGCCGTCGCGGCCGGGGCAGGGCTCGATGACGCTGCTGCGCAGACGATCTCGGCGCAGAAGATCAGGCTGGTCGAGTACTACGGCTCGGCGGAAATGTCGTTGGTTGCGGCGAGGGTGACGGGTGAGCACACGTCGTTGCGGCTACTCCGTGATGTCGAGGCGCGCATCGAGGACGGCTATCTGGAAGTTCGCTCGCCGTACTCCGCACTCGGTGTCACCGGCTGGTTCGGTGTCGGCGATCTGGCAGAACTGAAAGGCCGCGAACTCCTCGTCCACGGCCGCGGGGATGCAGCGATCAACGTGGGCGGCACCACCGTCATCGCCGAGGACGTCGAGCGCATCCTGACCACACTAGACGGCGTCCGAGCTGCGGCTGCCATCGGCACTCCCCATGCAGTGCTGGGTGAAACAGTCTCTGCCGTCGTCGAACTCGATGGATCTCGCGATCTCGACCTGGTCCGCGCCGACGCCCGCGCAATCATGGCCAAGGAGGCGCTGCCGCGACGCTGGACGGTCGTGCCGCAGTTGCCCCGCACCGCGAGCGGCAAGATCGCTCGGAAGGCCCTGCAGTGAACTCTCCTGCGGTGAACGTCCCCGTCATCGTTGCGGCAAAACGTACCGCAATCGGTATCGCCGGGCATGGCTTCGCCGATGTCACCGCCCCCGAGCTGGCTGCTTCGGTACTGAAAGCCGTTGCAGCAGAGGTCAGCTCACTCGATATCCCGATCGACGACGTGATCCTCGGCAACTGCCTCGGTCCCGGCGGCGACGTCGCGCGTGTCTCGGCGCTGCTGGCCGGCCTCGGCGTCGGCGTTCCCGGAGTCACCGTCGATCGGCAGTGCGGATCCGGGCTCGACGCCGTCATGCAGGCCGCGTCGCGCATCCGCAGCGGCGAGGAGGTGCTGATTCTGGCCGGTGGCGTCGAATCGGCCAGCACCAGCCCGTGGCGATTCTGGCCGCCGGTCGAGGGGGCAGAACCCGTCCGCTACACCCGAGCTCCGTTCGCGCCCAACGGTTTCGAAGACCCGGACATGGGCGTTGCCGCGGATGACCTCGCGCGCAGCCGTGGAATCGACCGGCAGAGACAGGACGAGTACGCAGCACGCTCGTTCGCGCGAGCAGCTGCACACGACTTCTCGGCCGAGATCGTCACTGTGAACGACGTCGCAACCGATGAACGCATCCGCCCCAACATGACCGCCCAGCGGCTCGGCAGGCTGCGTCCCACGTTCACCACCGACGGCACGGTCACCGCGGGCAACTCGTGTGGAATATCCGACGGCGCAGCGGTTCTCGCGATCACCACAGCCGATCGGGCAGCCGGGATGCCGGCTCTGCGCATTGTCGGCAGTGCGGTGGCCGGATCCGATCCGGCCCTTCCGGGCCTGGGTCCGGTACCGGCGATCGAGAAGCTACTGGCCCGCACCGGCGTCTCACTCGACGACGTCGGCGTCATCGAGATCACCGAGGCGTTCGCGTCGGTGGTGCTCGCGGTCTCGGATGCGGTGGGGATGAACGAAGACCGCATCTGCCCGGACGGCGGTGCCATCGCAATGGGCCATCCGTGGGGCGCGTCGGGCGCAATTCTATTGGTACGGTTGATGTCTCGAATGCTAGAGCCGAGTGGACCGGCACTGGGACTGGCGGCCTGCGCCATCGGCGGCGGGCAGGGAATAGCGATGTTGGTGGAACGAGTGACATGAGCAGGGTGACATGAGCAGCATCAGGTTCGAGAACATCTCGCACTCGTTCGGGGAACGGCAGGTGCTGCGCAGCATCGACCTCGAATTCGACGAGCGCCGGATCGGCATCATCGGATCCAACGGCTCGGGCAAGTCGACGCTGGCCAGGATGATCAACGGATTGATCAAGCCCGATACCGGGCGCGTCACGGTCGACGGCGTCGACGCCGCGAAGAAGGGGGCGCAGGTTCGCAAGAAGGTCGGCTTCGTGTTCACCGATCCCGATTCGCAGATCGTGATGCCCACGGTGGCAGAGGACCTCGCGTTCTCCCTGCGCAGGTCCGGGTTGAGCAAGCAGCAGGTGGCAGCCCGCGTCGACGAGATCTTGGTGCGCTTCCGTCTCGATCAGCATCGCGACCATCCGGCGCACCTGCTCTCCGGTGGGCAGAAGCAACTGCTGGCGATCGGTGCCGTGTTGATCAGGCGACCGGAGGTGGTAGTCGCCGACGAACCGACCACGTTGCTCGATCTGCGCAACGGACGCGTCGTCGCACAGGCCCTGGATTCCATGGACCAGCAGGTCATCGTCGTGACTCACCAACTCGCATTGCTGGACAGCTTCGAGCGCGTCATCGTCATCGACGACGGCCGCGTCGCGTTCGACGGCACCCCCGCCGCAGCGGTTCCGGCGTATCGGGAGCTGATCGGGTGATCGGTCTCTACCGCCCCGGTACGTCGCTGCTCCACCGGATGAGCCCGGGGTCGAAATTGCTGTCGCTTATCGTTGCGATCCTGGCGACGGTCATCTTTGCGCGTACTCCCATCGAGGTCGCCCTGGTTGCGCTGCTCGTGGCAGCATTGTTCGCGGTGGCCCGCATCCCGGCGAAAGTTGCACTGGCGCAACTGCGTCCGGTGCTGTGGATGTTGCTGATCATCGGCGTGTTCCAGGTGATCATCACCACCTGGCAGCGCGCCGTGGTGGTCTGCGGGGTGCTGGTGATCTCCGTGGCTCTGGCAGCTCTCGTCACCCTCACCACCCGGGTGACCGACATGCTCGATACCGTCACCAGGGCACTCGGGCCGGTTCGACGCTTCGGCGTCGACCCGGATCGCATCGGACTGCTGCTGGCGCTGGCCATTCGGTGCATCCCGCTGCTGGCGTCCATCGTGCAGGAGGTGTCTCAGGCCCGCAAAGCCCGCGGACTCCAGTGGTCGATGACGGCCCTCGCGACCCCGGTTCTGGTGCGTGCCCTCCGCACCGCCGATGCGATGGGTGATGCCCTGGTCGCGCGCGGTGTCGATGACGACGGTGTAGACGATGACGGTGTAGACGATGACGAGTGAGCTGCTCACTGCTCGGGTAGCGCAGCATTCCGATCTGCCAGACATCGCGATCGTCGACGCGACCGACCGGATCACATATCACGACTTCTGGAGTCGGGTGACATCCGCGGCGACCGCAGTGTCAGGGATGCGTCGTATCGCGGTGTTGCCGACGTCGGATATCGGGTCATTGGTGACTGTCGTCGCGGCGATGCATGCCGGGGTGAGTGTTGTTCTGCTGCATCGACATCTGTTGCCCGGAGAATTCGCCGACGCGATGGCGGTGTGCGAGCCCTCGTCGATCGTGGCGCATCCGCGTCAGCACTCACGATTGCACAGGTGGGGTGCCGAGGGCGTCGTGGCACCCGAGCAACTCACCACCGGCCGCACCGCGCCGATCGATCCGCCTGCGCGCACCGCCGAACTGTTGGTCGGTGTCACTTCGGGAACCACCGGCCCGCCCAAGTTGTTCGTCCGCAATCAGGCGTCGTGGGCTGCCACGCTCGACCGTTCGGATTCCCTGTTCGATCTCGGGCCCGGCGATCGCGTCTCCGCATCCGGCACCCTCGATCACACGCACTTCCTCTATGGCGCGCTGCACGGGCTCACCCGCGGTGCGGCGGTGGACCTGCGCAACGCCTCGGTCGCTCTCGACGACTCTCCGACTCATCTGTATTCGGTACCGTCCATCGCCTGGGACATCGCTCGGTCGAACGGCCGGTATGCCGCTGTCCGCGAGGTGCTCTCGTCTGCGGCGCGATGGCCGAAGTCGGGACGGGAGGCCCTGGCGAGGGCGCTGCCGAATGCAACAATGACGCACTTCTACGGCGCATCGGAACTGAGCTTCGTTTCTTACGACCGAACCGACAGCGTCGGCGCAGAGGTCAGCGGGCAGCTGTTCGACGGGGTCGAGGTCGAGATCAGGGACGAGCTGCTGTACGTACGCAGCGACATGCTGTTCGACGGTTATCTGAGCCGAGTGGGCGAGCACGCCACCGTGACGAATGGGCCGGACGACGATGGGTGGATGACTGTCGGCGATCGCGGCACTGTCGAAGACGGCCGACTGACGTTGCATGGTCGCGGTAGTGAGACGATCGTCCGGTCCGGACTCACGGTCGAGTTGGCCCCGATCGAAGCGGCGCTGTTGTCGATACCGGGCATCGTCGATGCCGGAGTGCTCGGCGTACCCGATGATCGCGCCGGGGAGGTGCCTATGGCAGGGGTCGTTGTGGCGCAGTCGCATTCACTGACAAAGCTGCACATTCACCGTCGGCTTCGATCGATGTTGCCCGGTCCGAGCCTTCCGGTGCAGATCGTGCCGTTCGACTGTCTTCCCCGCACACCGCGCGGCAAGCTCGACCGTCAGGCCTTGGGTGCAACCTTGGCCACGGTGCGGACGGTCGGCTCGCCTGATGCTCCGGTGACGACGAACCAGACGGTCAACGCGCCGCCGTCGTAGCGGTGACGCAGTGTGACACATTCGTTTGCCAGCACCGGGCTCAGGTATTCGATGACGGCGCGGTGCGGCACGGCGGCCAGCTCGGCTACGTCCACCAGCAACTCCTCGATCGCGTGCCAGTAAGCAGCGTTGTTGAGGTGGTTGAACGGATCGATATCAGTTGCACGCAAGGGAAAGTCGACGTCCGAGTCCGATGCGGCCGGGACTGGTTCGGTCAGCCACGCCTTCCACCGCAACCGATGTTGATCGGTGGTCCGGGCCAGCATTTCCAGTGCGCCGTCGCTGATGCGGGTCGGCATGCCGGTGTCCTTGCTGATGTTGATCCAGAAGCCCTCGGTCTCGATGCGTCCACCCTTGGGGGTCGTGAGCGCCACTCGCATGTTGGACCAGCGCGTCGACATGGACGAACACCACCGGCGCATGTGCACGTGATCCGGAAAGTGGATGGGCTCGAAGACGTCGATGACGGTGCGCCGGACGATCCACATCGGATCGGTCTTGCCCAGGGGAGTGGCGTCGAGGTTGTCGGTGCCGACGTCCTGCAAGTAGCGGGCAACGCCGTCGAACCTCAGCCTGTTGCTCGGATCGATGTCGCCCGTCCGCACCGGCCAACTGGTCTCGAAGCCCTCGCCGGGCGGTGGTTCCGGTGCCAACTCGTCATCGAATCCGGCCGGCTCCACGCGCGCATTGGTCACGTTCGCACTGTACGCGGACAGGCCCGAGTGCAGCTAGACGATGAGTGCAGCTAGACCCCGAGTGCACCTAGACCCCGAGTGCAGCTAGACGATGTGCCGGGCCCGCATGTTGTCGAACACCGGTGCCACTCGAACCACGTCACCGCGTTGGGGTGCATGCACCATCTGGCCGTTGCCCATGTAGATCGCCACGTGGCCCGGTCCGGCCGGTCCCCAGTTCGCGAACAACAGGTCGCCGGGCTGCGCCAGTTCCATCGGCACCTCGGTTCCCACGCCCCATTGTGTTTCCGAGGTGCGGGGCAGTGTCACCTTCCCGCCCGATGCCTTGAACAGGGCGTACGACGTCAGACCGGAGCAGTCGAATCCGCCGCCGGACGGACCGTTGATGTTGCCGCCGCCCCACACGTAAGGCAGCCCCAGGTAATCCATCGCCAATTGCACTGCGCGGCCGCCCATTCCGGTGAGGTCGAGTCCGGCGAACGGGGTGAGGATGGCGGCGAACTGCGCTTCGGTCGCTCGGATGCGAGAGACGTACGGCTTGGTCTGTGTCTCGTAATCGAATGTGCCCGAGGGCATCCCGCCCGATCGCAGCACCGCTCCCGCGCCCGCGTTGTAGCCGGCGATGGTGAGGTCGAGAGTGTCACCGGAGACCTTGCCCTCGCGCTTCCAACCGTCGACCTGCCCGTGGATATCGCACAGCAGGGTGCCCGACGCCATGACCGAATCGCCGATGCTGTTGACGTCGACCACGCCGTTGCCGTCGTAGTCCTTGCCGTAGGTCGCCCACGTGCCGGGCATGAACTGCCCCGGTCCCTGGGCGCCGGTACTCGACACCGGGGCAGTCGGCCCGTACCGAAAACCGTTCTCGGCGGCATACAGTGCAGCGATCGTGGTGGCTTTGACGCCGCCGCAGATGTTGCCTGCCTTCTGCAGCCACGGCACGAAGGCGGTGATGGCTCCCACTGCACCCAGACCGATCGGGCCCACGTTGATGCCGGTGAACGTGATCGGTTGACCCGGAAACAGCGCGCGACGAATGGCCTCGGCCGACGCCATGAACGCCGTCTGCGTTGCGATCTCGGCGGCGGAGTAGGTGCGGCCGGCAAACTGAAAAGCTCCTGCGGTCGACGCCACACTCGACACCGCACTGGATGAGAACGGACTGAAAGGAAGCGCAACGCTGGGAACCGCCGCAGCCGCTGCGATGGCCGCACTCGGGTCGACCAGGGCCGCGGCAGCTTCAGCAGTGTCACCAGCTACGTCGGTACCTGCCGCTTCTGTGTCGGTGGCTTCCGTGTCGGCCGCTTCTATGTCTTCCACCGTCGGCAGATCGGGCAGCATCGGTTCGGCGGCATTGTGCAAGCCGTCGGCAGCGTCGGAGAGGGTGCGGTCGGCGATGTCGGCGGCCGGCTCGGGCATGGTGCCGAGGAGGTCGTTCCACTGATCGCTCATCGTCTTCGCCTGAACCTCGGCATCGGCGGCAATCTGTGCCGCCTGGTCCTGGACCGCCTGATTCTGCAACGGAGCCGGAGCGTCCGTTCCGGCTACGGCACCTGCGGCGGACACGATGACGGCAACGATGACTGCGAAGGGATCGCCTGCCATGTATCGACTCCTGCTACTCGAACGATCTTCCCCGAGCCAGAAGCTGTGACCAGTCTCGCTCGGGTGCTGCACCCATCATGCACGCTCAAGCCGCTCGACTCATGAGTTTTGCGAAACTGTCAGAGGAGGGAGGTCCAGTAGTCCGAGAAGCGGATTCCAATGAGCGCGACGACGATTGCGTACCACACGGCCAGCAGCGTCCACCGCCATTCGAGGAAAATACGTCCGATCGTTCCGCCGTCGTTCGAGCCCGTGTTGTTCGAGCCGGTACCGATCAGTCGACTCAAAGCCAGCACGAACAGCGGCATCGTCACCGCCCACACCACCATGCAGTAGGGGCACAGTGCGCCGATCTCGTACAGGCTCTCGAAGATCAGCCAGTGCACGAACACTTCACCGAGCAGCAGGCCGCCACTCATACCGAGCCAGAACCAATGCGGTAGTTCGACGCGACCGAGCAGAAGCACCCCGGCGACCAGTGCCACCGAGAACGCGGCGATGCCCAGGATGGGGTTGGGGAAACCGAAGAGCGCGGCCTGTTTCGTGACCATCACCGACCCGCAGGAGAGCACCGGATTCAGACTGCACGACGGCACGTACGACGCGTCCTCGAGTAATTTGAACCGTTCGATGGTCAGCGTCAGCGCAGCGAGCAACCCGAGCGCGCTGAGGACGGTGAAGGCTGCCGCACCTACTCGGGTCTTCATGCTCTGCTACTGCTCAGTTGCCCGCTGCGGCAGCGGCGGCGAGGATGTTCTCCGGAGTCGGGTTGGAGATCTCGGTGCCGTTGACGCGGACGTTCGGCGTGCCGTTGATGCCCTCACCGATGACGGACTGCGTCTGGCTGGTGACCCAATCGGTGTAGCTGCCGTCGGTGATGCACGACGCGGTGGCGGGGGAGTCGGCACCCGCGGAGGCTGCGATCTCGACGAGCTCGTCGTCGGTCAAGCCGGTTCCGTTCTCGGCGGGCTGCTGCTCGAACATGGCGTTGTGCCAGTCCATCCAACTGTCCCGATCGTTTTCCGCGACACAGATCGCAGCGCTCGCAGCACGCGTCGAGTACATCGTGCCGTTCGAGAATCGGTCGAGAATGGAGATGGGACGGTAATCCACCGCGACGTTGCCCGCGTCGGCCACCTGCTGCAACGTCGATCCGCTGATGGACTCGAAGTTCTTGCACGCCGGGCATTGGAAGTCCTCGACGACACTGATGACGGTGCTGGCGTCCGGGTTGCCGAAGCGGATGGCACCGGTGTCGGTCAACGAGGTGGGAGTGAGCTGCTCTCCGGTCGACGTGCCTGCACCCGTGGCGGGCGATGCCTCACCGGACGTCGAATCTCGGTTGACGATGAACAGAGCGATCGCAGCAACGAGGGCGATCAAGACGACGGCTACGACGATCTGGATCAGTGTGCGGCGATTCTTGTCGCCGTTCTGCATGGCCTTGATGTCTTTGGAGACGTTCTTGCTCGTGTTCACGCGGCCAGTCTAGGCAGGACAACCTGAGTGTCGGATGAGAGCAGCCAGTCGTTCGATGGCGAAGCGGTATCCGTCGATCCCGAGTCCGGCGATCACTCCGCTGGCGATGGGGGAGACGAAGGAGTGATGCCGAAACTCTTCGCGGGCGTGCACGTTGGAGATGTGCACCTCGATGATCGGCACCTCGGGGATGACAAGGGCGTCGCGCAGCGCCACCGAGGTATGGGTCAATCCGCCGGGATTGACGACGATGCCCGACGCCACTCCACGGGCCTGATGAATCCAGTCGATGAGCTGTCCCTCGTGGTTGGACTGCTCGGCCCGGACGGTCAGTCCGTGATCGGCAGCGGTCTTCTCACAGAGGGCGACGACGTCGGCGAGGGTGGCGTGGCCGTAGACCTCGGGCTGCCGGGTTCCGAGCATGTTGAGATTCGGACCGTTGAGCACCAGCACCTGCTTGGCCATGACGTCGCTCACTTTCCCGCTCTACGGACTACCGGAGGCGATCATTTCACAGCATGGTTGACACAATCGTCCGGTGACTACGGGCAGAGCGGTGTGGGCGGTGTGGGGTGCCGGTGTCTTCGCCTACATCGTCGGGGTGCTGCACCGAACGTCGTTCGGGGTCGCCGGCCTCGGTGCCGCGGATCGGTTCTCGGTGTCGCCGTCGCTGCTGTCGTCCTTCGTGGTGTTGCAGGTGGTCGTGTACGCGGCGATGCAGATCCCGGCCGGCGTGCTGCTGGATCGGATCGGCTCGCGCGCGATGATCGCCGCGGGCGCTCTGATCATGGCATCGGCGCAGATCACCCTGGCGCTGACGGAGTCGCTCCCGGTCGCGGTGGCGGCGCGTGCCTTCGTCGGTGTCGGCGACGCTCTCACGTTCATCTCGGTACTGCGGTTGGTGCCGCGCTGGTTCTCCCCGCGGCGGGTGCCGATCGTCTCGCAGCTGACCGGTCTGCTCGGTCAACTCGGCCAGGTGCTCTCGGCGGTGCCGTTCCTGATTCTGTTGAACGGGCCGGGGTGGACGTTCGCGTTCGGTAGCGCTGCGGCATTGGGGCTGCTCGCCCTGGTGCTGGTTCTGGCGCTCGTCCGCGATCGCCCCGGTGACGGACCTGCCCCCGTGTTCGAGCCGACGACGTTGCGACAGACCCTCGCCTCCATCGCGGAAGTGTGGCGACGCCCCGGCACCCGGCTCGGGTTCTTCTCTCACATGGGCACCCAGTTCTCGATCACGGTGTTCGCGTTGCTGTGGGGTGTGCCGTATTTGACGTCGGCGCAGCGACTGCCGGCATCGACGGCCGGCGCTTTGCTTTCTGTGTCGGTGGCGGCCGCGGTGGCGTCGGGCATCGTCTTGGGTCTTCTCACCGGGCGGTATCCGATGCGACGGTCGTGGCTGGTGCTGGCGATCATGATCAGCAACGCGACGATGTGGGCGATCGTGTTGGCATTACCCGGACCGGCACCGCTGTGGTTGCTGGTGCTGCTCGTGGTGGTGATCTCGGTGGGTGGTCCGGGTTCGGTCATCGGTTTCGACCTCGCCCGCACGTTCAATCCGAGCGCCAATCTGGGGACGGCTCAGGGGATGGTGAATATCGGCGGGTTTCTCGCGTCGTTGTTGGTGATCGCGGCGATCGGTTGGATTCTCGACGCGATGGGCGGCTACACCTTCGACGCCTTCCGGGTTGCCCTGCTCGTGCAATTTCCCGTATGGATCGTCGCGATCATCGGTGTCCTGGCCACTCGTCGCAAGACTCGGAAGGTGCTCGCGGCCGAGGGCATTCACCCGCACACGATGCGTGAGGTGCGGGATCGGATTCGCCGCAGATAAACCTTTGCTCAAACGGCTTTCTGCGCGCATGCTGGTGTCCCGAATATCGTTGTAGGACACAAGCAAACGCTACGTAAAGGTGCAGTCAAGAGATGGTAACCGAGCCTGAAGTGAAGCCCGCGACCGGCGAGTATTCGCATCGCGAGATCATGACGATTCTGTCGGGCCTGATGATGGGTATGTTCCTCGCTGCCCTTGACCAGACCATCGTGTCGACGTCCGTGCGCACCATCGCCGACGATCTCAACGGGTTCTCGGTTCTGGCCTGGGTGACAACGGCGTACCTCATCACCTCGACGGTGTCGACTCCGCTCTACGGTAAGCTCTCCGATTTGTACGGGCGCAAGCCGTTCTTCATGACGGCCATCTCGATCTTCGTCGTCGGATCCATGCTGTGCGGTATCGCGACGTCGATGTACGAACTCGCCGCCTTCCGGGCCGTTCAGGGTCTGGGGGCGGGCGGCCTGATGTCGATGGCACTGGCCATCATCGGCGATATCGTTCCGCCGCGTGAGCGCGCCAAGTATCAGGGCTACTTCCTGGCCGTGTTCGGTACCTCGAGTGTCCTCGGTCCGGTCATCGGCGGTCTGCTCGCCGGACAGTCGTCGATCCTCGGAATCACCGGCTGGCGTTGGGTTTTTTACATCAACGTGCCCCTGGGCATCATCGCGCTCGTCGTCGTGTGGCGGGTGCTGAACCTGCCGGTGTACCGCCGCGAAGCGCGTGTCGACTGGTGGGGCGCAGTGCTGCTCAGTGTCGGCCTCGTGCCGCTGCTCATCATCGCCGAGCAGGGTCGGGTGTGGGGATGGAGCTCCCCGCGAGCGTTGCTGTGCTTCGGAATCGGCATCGTCGGCGTCATCGCGTTCGTGCTTGCCGAGATCAAGATGGGCGACGACGCCCTGATCCCCATGCGATTCTTCCGAAACCCGTTGTTCTCGTTGTGTATTGCGGTCAGTGTCATCGCCGGCGCGGCCATGTTCGGTGGAATCTCACTGCTGCCGCAGTATCTGCAGGTGGTCAAGGGATCCTCGCCGACGCTGGCCGGTTACCAGACCCTGCCTCTCGTAGGGGCATTGATGGTCGCATCGATCGTCTCGGGTCGGATGATCTCGAAGACGGGGCGCTACAAGATCTTTCCGATCGTCGGCACTGCACTGATGGCCATCGCGATGTTCGTCTTCCACTACGTGCACGCCGATACCCCGCTGTGGCAGACGATGGTCGTCATGGGTGTGTTCGGACTCGGGCTGGGTTCGATGATGCAGCCGCTGACACTGGCGATCCAGAATGCGATGCCGCCCAAGGACATGGGTGTATCGACCTCTGCGGCAACGTTCTTCCGTCAGATCGGTGCAACGGTGGGTGTGGCAGTGTTCCTGTCGATGCTGTTCACGCAGCTGACTCCGAAGACCGGTGACGCGCTGATCGCCGCGAGTTCGACGCCGGCCTTCCAGCAGGCGGTACAGAGCGCCGCAACCAGTTCCGATCCTCTGCAATCCGGCTTCGCTCAGGCCATCGCCTCGGGAGACGCCTCCGTGGCCGGCAGTGCGTTGCAGGACAGTTCGTTCATCCAGAAGCTCGATCCTGCACTTGCCGAACCGTTCCGGATCGGCTTCTCCGATGCCATGGACTACGTCTTCCTGGCCGTATCGATTCTGATGCTCATCGGGTTCGTGTTGGTGTTGTTCCTCAAGGAAGTGCCGCTGCGCACGATGTCGGGTCTGGCTGCCGCTCAGCAGCAGCGAGACGAAGAGGAAGCGAAGGAGGCGGGGCCCGGACTCGCGTGATCGGAACTGTCCGGTGAGTTTCGGGGAGTGCGCAGGTCTGCACAGGTAGCCGAGCGTGGCTGCAGTAGGCGACTCGGGTGCAGGCGGGAGAGTGTCGTGGAAGAGCGGTGGATACAGCTCGGACCGGTGAATACGTGGTACGCGGTACTGGGTGACGTTGTTGTGGGTGACGTTGTTGTGGGTGACGGGGAGCCGCTGGTGTTTCTGCATCCGGGTGGCGTCGGCGCGCAGGCTCTCGAGGTCACCGTGGCCGGGCTGGCCGGGGCGCTGCGGGTGTACACGCCCGAGCGTCGAGGGCACGGCCGCACTCCTGATGTCGAGGAGCCCGGGGTGTCGACGGCGTTGACCTTCTCGGACATGGTCACCGACACCATCGCGTTCATCGAGCAGGTGGTCGGCGGTCCGGTGAAGCTGGCGGGATGCAGCGACGGCGGGGTGGTGGCGCTGTTGGTCGCGCTGCAGCGACCGGATCTGGTCGAGCGTCTCGCCTGCGTCGCGAGCGTCTTTCATCGTGACGGGTGGGGCGGGGGAATGTCCGGCCAGAGCGATCGATCCGACTTCGTCCGCAGGCTCGATGACATGCACAGTGCGGATCCGGCGCTGACGACTGCGGATCTGGCTCGGTTGTCGATGCGCACGCTGGTGATGATCGGCGACGACGACGAGGTGAGCATCGAGCACGCTGCCCAGTTCTATCGGAGCGTGCCGGATGCCGAGTTCGCCGTCGTGCCGGGAACCTCGCACGGATTGTTGGTCGAGAAGCCTGCGCTGTGCAACGCGATTCTGCTGGACTTCCTCACGCAGGATGCGACGGAGACCTTCGCGCCGATTCGGCGGGCATGACGGTCTCTGTCTCAGTTGTCCGCACACCCGGGTTCGATCAGAAGGGCGGTGGCTCGTCCTCGGGTGTCGAGGAGGGAATCGGGGTCGGTTGAGGTGCAGCTGGCTTCGCAGTCGGCGAATCACGCTGTGGTGACGTCCCTCTCGGTTTTGCGAGGATTTTCGGTAGATGGCTGAGGTCCGCGAGTTGCGTCGTGCCGGGAACCGTGATTGCTGTAGTGCCGGCGTCGGAGATCCAGAACTCGACTCCGTCGCCGAGCATGACAGGAGTCCACAGACCCATGGTCTTCAGGCTGTGGTGATAGCGGCACAGGCAGTGCAGGTTGGTGTCGATCGTCCAGCCGCCGGTCATCGGATCGCGATGGAGATACGGGACGATATGGTCGATCTCGCATTTCTGGGCCGGAACGTCGCAACCCGGGTGGCGGCAGGTGCGGTCGCGATACCGAATGCGTTCGGCCAGTGCAGTTCCAGGGCGGTAGACGAGCGCGCCGGGTGGCGGCAGCACGAGACCGCCGTGACCGTCAGGGTGCGGAGCAAGCCCGCGAGCGGGATCGGTTGCGATGGCCGCTTCGAGTTCGGCAACGAACGTGTACGTGCCGCGATACGGCGTGGCGACACAGGTGTTTCGCGGTGGCTGTGAGGACTTCGGTGTTCGCGGGGGCCGAGGAACAGAACCGCCGACGCGACGACGACCGCGTCCCAGCGGATGAAACACCAGATGCGACCTGCTGCCCTTGGACCTGCTGTTCTTCGCCTTTCGTGCCTGCGATCCTCGGTGCTTCTTCGGGCCGCCCCTCGGATTACTGTGGTTCGCTTCGCTGCTGCTGGCGGTCTTGCCTTCGGCACCTTTGTCTGCGGTGTTGTAGGTGTCGGTGTCGGTGTCGGTGTCGGTGCTGGTGTTGCCGTCGAGGTCCACGAGCGATACGAGGTCTTCGCCGTAGCCCAGGTTCTCGGCCAGGTTGCGTGCCTCGGTAAGGAGGATCTGCCAGTGCGCGTTGTCGGCGAGTTCCCGGGCGTATTCGGCATCGATGGTGCCGTGCCCGGACAGGTGAGCAGGATTGGAGAGAAGACCGGCGAGCGTGGCGAGGTCGACCGTGATCACCGTCAGCGGCGCACGCCGATCCGGGCGCGAAGTATCGGCCGTGCACGGGTGGTCTTCGGTGGGCTCACACATGCATGCCAGTGACGACTCTTGATGCAGCAGAGCCACATACGCCGCCGCTCGCTTCTGCCCTCTGTTCCGCGGATCGCGTCGACACACGGTGGCGGCCATCTCGTTGATGAGTTGCCACGCGGCGGCGGCGTCGGCTGCGGTGAGATCAGCTTTCAGTGTCGACAGCACATACTTGTCGGTGTAGGTGACGTTGGTGTGTCGTTCCAGGTCCTTACGAAGAGCGGCGGCTTCCTCTGGTGCGATGCGGTACATGATCGACCAGATTTCGGTTGCGAGCGGGCCGGGGGATAAGCGTCTGGCAGCGTGGAGAACTTCACTCTGCACAGCCGTCGCCGCGTCCTGCGTCAGATTGTGAGTGCAGCGGTAGATCGCACGGACTCGGGGCAGATCGAGTTCGCCGGCTTCGAATGCGGCCGCAATGGCGGGAAGCCGCAGCCGCAGGTCCATGCCGATCTCGGCGTACGAATTCGCGACGGTCTTCGAGCAGCCCAGAACGTGCGCAATTTCGGACGCTGCATAGTTCCCCGCATCCTGAATGACATCGCCGACCAGAACGTTCTGATGAATGCACGAGTCCCAGATCACGGCGGCCACGGCGACCTTGCGAGCGCACGCTTGATTCTCCAGAATCGCTACGTCTCGGATCTCGCAAAGCACTGCGCTGTCGATATACGGCTTCGATTGTGGCCCCAGATAGGCCGCGAACCGACTGCGCGCTGATGTGGATGTAGTCATCTTGAGTCGCCCCCGGCAAGTGTTGCAAGAAAACGTAGAACGTGTGTTCGATAGTACGGGGGAATGAGGCATCCGTCAACACCAATAGTGTTGTGGCAAAACGGAATCGATGTGCTCGCGCCTATACACCTGCCCACCGACACGTTGCTTCTCCCAGCGAGGAGATCAGGGCGAGTCGTGCATCAACGCGGCGATGTACAACAGCACGGAGTCGCTGCTGGGCGAGGTCGTGTACCCGGTGAGCTTGTTGATCTTGACGAGTCGGTAGGCGAGAGTGTTTCGGTGCAGGTGGAGCTTTTCGGCTGTCTTGGACGAGTTGAAGCCGCTCTCGCCCCACGTCATCAGGGTTCGCTTCAGGATTTCCCAGTCCGGGGCATGGATGATGTCGCCCAGCACGGTGTCGACCAGTCGGCGACGGGTGCTGTCAGGAACAGCCCGAACGGCGTGCAACAGACGCATCCGGTCGATGTCGTAGATGTGTCGTTCGGGAAAAACCTGGCGACCGAGCTCGAGGGCGTCGCGCGCGTCCTGGGCCGACGCGTTCAATCGAGCTACGCCGGACGCGCTTGGTCCCACCCCGACCGCTATCGACCATGTGTTGGCCCTGCCCCGCTCGACGAGCGTCTGCCAGCGACGGTCGTCGTCGGTGGTGGTGCTCCCCATCGGGGTCATCACGGCGATGACATTTCGCGAGAGCCTGCCGGGTATCTCCTGCGGGGTTTCGGCTGTGTGTCGAATCCATTCCAGGACAGCGGTCGTAGGGTCGGCGTCGGTTCGCTTGCCGACCTCGCTCGCCGGCGACGTGTTGTCGGTCTTGACCAGAAAGACACGGCGCGGAATACCGATGTCGAAGGACAGCGCAGCAGCTCGATTCTCGACGCTCTGCATCGACACGTCACTACGGTGCCAGTCGAATACGTCCCGCAGGAAATCTTCGACGGCGCGCTGGCGGGAGACCCTGGTTCCGATGCGGCTGGCCTCGCTCATTAGGATTTCCGTCTGACGCTTGACTATCTGACCGAACTGTTCGACCAGCTCGGGAGCACCGGACAGACCTACGGTGCCGACCACTCGACCATCGAGGGTGAGCGGAAGCGTGCTGCCGGGTAGGCTGCCTCGCAGGCTTCGTACGTCGGCGCTCGAATGACTACGTGTGCTGTTGGTTTCTATCACCACGATCGACGCCTCGTGGAATTGTCCGACGCGGCCCTGTTCGCCGCTACCGAGGACGATCCCGGTGGCGTCGGTGATCAGCACGTTGTGCCCGATGATCTCCGTGATGTCCACTGCGATCTGTTGTGCCAGCTCGTTACTGAGCACGACGAACTCCCGTCCGATTAACTTCGACGTAACGCCGAACCTGGGCATGTGTGCAACTTGCCCAAGAATATCGACGTACGGGAGCCGATGCTGGGCTTTTTGATGAAGACCTGAAAGCAGACTACGGCATACGATTTTTCCATCGCCGACGGAGGAGAAGTCATGCAAGTATTGGATTGGATTGCAGTAGCCGGATATTTCGTAGTGTTGATCGTGGTCGGTGTACAGACCATGAAAAAGGTCTCGAATGTCGATGATTTCGCGGTTGCCGGCAATCGTATTGTCTGGCCAGTCTTCTTCGGCAGCCTCGCTGCTGCATTTCTGGGCGGCGGCGCATCGTTGGGTGTCGCCGGGGCGACGATGCGCGACGGGTACGTCTACATGTTCGCTTTCTGCGCCTTCGGAATCCAGACCGTGCTGGTGGGACTCTTCGTCGCTCCCAAGCTCAAACGCTACCGGGGTGCGCACACACTCGGTGACGTTATGTATTCGCACTACGGCAAGCCCGCTCGCATAATCACGGGCGGATTGTCGATCGTGTTGTGCACCGGGATTCTGGGCGCACAGGCATTGGCGATCGGTACGGTCGTCAACGCAACTCTCGACGTTCCGCCGACACTGGCGATCATTCTGGGTATGGGCATTACCGTCCTCTATTCCGCGTTCGGCGGAGCCTGGGCCGTCATTCAGACCGATCTCCTGCAGTTCGTTTTCCTCGGCGTCCTGATCCCCGTCACGTTGCTCATCGGCTTACATGCAGTGGGTGGGCCTTCGGCTCTCGTCGACGCCCTTCCTTCCGATCACTTGACGCTGATGGGCGAGTACAGCGTCATGAAGTTCGTCGGTTTGTTCGCGGCTCTGCTGCTCGGTGAGACTTTGGTTCCTCCGTATGCGCAACGCACCTTCTCGACCCCCGACTCCTCGCACGCCCGTAAGGGTTTCGTCACCGCCGGCATCTTCTCGTTCTTCTTCTTCTTCATCTCGGCCTCGATCGGAGCGGTTGCATTCGTGCTCTATCCGGACATCGAGCCGGATTCGGCACTACCGACCGTCGTGACGAATCTGATGCCGATCGGTCTGCTCGGATTGTTGGTTGCGGCGCTTCTGGCGGTCGTGATGTCGACGGCATCGAGCTACATCAACTCCGCCGCAGTGGTGTTCACCGACGATCTCTACCGACCATTGGCGAAGCGCGAGGCTTCGCAGCGCAAGAGGCTGAACATCGAACGAACTCTCAGCGTGGTCGTCGGCGCGGGTGCCACCGTCTTCGCGCTCACAGTTCCGTCCATCGTTGACGCGCTGCTCTACAGCTACACACTCTGGGCACCGACGATGATCGTGCCACTGTTCGGTGCAGTGCTGTTCGGTGTTCGCTCCGCGCCGGCCGCGCTGTGGGGTATATCTGCGGGTGCTGCGGTCACGGTCGTGTGGCAGTGGGTACTGATGAGCCCGTTTGGTCTCGACGGTCTTCTCCCCGGTGTCGCTGCGAATTTGATTGCCTACACCGTGGCCGCGGTAGCGACGAGCAAGAAGTATCCACGACGAACTCAAACCTCGAACGAACCGATTCTCGACAACACCGGAGCGCACTGATGCTGGAAGCACTTTTCTATGGAGCGCCAATTGTCGCAATTGCTGTCACTGCCTGGTGCGGCTCTCTCGGATGGCGATTCTATTTCCAAGAAGTTCTGAAGAAAGAGGAATGAAATGACCCTCATATCTGCAAATCTCGTAGGCATCGCCGACGAGACCACCAGTTACCCCGCGTATGTGCAAGATGGACGAAGTATCCATGTTTCGGGCCAGGTGTCGTTCGACGACGACGGATCCATCGTGGGCGAGGGCGATCCGGCGAAGCAGACCGAGATCGCGATCGATCGTCTGGAGCGAGTACTGCTCGCCGCGGGGTCCGATCTGAATCATGTCGTCTCGACGACCGTATATCTGACATCGGCGGTCTACGCCGCCGAGATGAACCGGGTGTGGCGCGAGAGGTTCGGGCGGCACAGGCCGGCCAGAGCCACGGTCGTTGCCGGTCTTCTCGATGAGAGACTGTTGGTTGAGATCACCGCTCTAGCTGTGCAGTCCGGCGGGGGTTTCGAATGAGAATCGCAGTTTTAGGTGGCGGCATGATCGGTGTGACGAGTGCGTTCTATCTGGCACGCGAGGGCCACGAGGTGGTGGTCTACGACGAGCGAGATCGCGTCGCAGACGACACCACAGCCTCGACGGCCGGTTTGATCGCGCCGGGGCATTCGTATGCGTGGGCGTCTCCGCAAGCACCGAAAATGTTGCTTCGATCGCTGGTCGGAGGGCAAACCTCCATTCGGGTGAAACCTCGCCTGGATCCAGCGTTGATCCGATGGGGCCTGGCATTCATGCGCGAATGCACTCCCGCACGCAGCCTGAAGAACACCCTCGCCAAGTACGAGCTCGCCTCCTACAGTCAGACCTTGCTCGAGAAGCTGACGGCAGAGGAGTCACTCGAGTATCACCGGACCGACGGAGGGATCCTCTACCTCTACCGGGACGCAGCCGCCCTCCAAGAGGCGAGCAGCAAAGCCGAGCTGATGCGTCAGCAGGGGAGATCGCAACGCCTACTCACCCGGGGACAGGCGTTCGAAGTCGAACCTGCTCTGGCCAACAGCACCATCGACTTCGCAGGAGCTGTTCACGACGAGGACGACGGCACCGGTGACCCGGCGCTGTTCACCGTGGGCTTGGCGGCGGCAGCCGAACGCCTCGGTGTCCGGTTCGAGCTGAACACGAGAATCGAGTCATTGGAGTCCGACGGCACCTCGATCGTCAGGGCTCGTGCCGCTCGAGGTAGCGAGATCGACGCCGACTGCTACGTGTTGGCCCTCGGCAGCGCGTCGAGCACACTCGCTCGCACCGCGGGCCTCCGCGTCCCTGTCTATCCGGCCAAGGGATACAGCCTCTCGGTCGCGATACGAGACCAGTCACTGGCACCGTACACCGGCGGTATCGACGAACGATCTCTGGTTGCGTGGTCGCCGTTCGGGTCGACACTCCGTATGTCGGCTGTCGCCGAATTCGCCGGCTACGACAAGACCCATGCCCCCTCGAATTTCGCCGAGATACGCGCTGCCGGTGACGAACTCTTTCCCGGAGCATTGGACTGGAGCTCCGTCGAGTATCGCTCGGGATTGCGCCCGATGACGCCGGACGGGCCTCCGATCATCGGTGCGACGCCCCGCAACAATTTGTTCGTCAACACCGGACACGGACATGTGGGCTGGACGATGGCCTGCGGTTCGGCCGCACTGCTTGCGGCCGAACTCGGCAGGCGTCCATCCGAGATCGACCCCACACCCTACCGGTTCGATCGGTTCTCACGCAGCACTCGGCAGTCGTCAACTCGGTAGGTCCGAACCAGGTGAACAGCTACCGGTGGACGCTGCGCTGGACAAGCGTTCACCGGTAGTCGTCAGATTGAGAAAAACGCTCGTGCGCTACCACCGACAGATATCCGGATCGAGCCGATGGGATGCGCGATTCGCTCCGACGTCGAACATGCTGCTGCCCAATGGATGCTGGCTACCCGCTGTCGGATTCTCTCGAGCAGCAGCTCGTACCTCCTCGTGAGTCGAGTGACGTCGCGTACGAAGCAGTTCATTCACCCCGAAACGGCCACTCGATCGCAGTCTCACACGAGTACGAACCGCTCCAGCACCACCTGGGTGTGGTCGGTCACGGTGAAGCCCGGGTCGCCCAATTCTTCGCGAATTTCAGCCGACTGCCAAAATCTTTCGTGTCCGGCCCGCCACTGCGCCACATCGGCGTATCCCTCACCCTCGTCGAGCGCATGTTGCAGCGAAACATCTTTCAGTGCAACGACATCGACACCTGTGGTCTCGATGACTGCGACCACGACACCCGCCGAATCCACCACCGCACCGCGATCACCGACGCTCGGCAGGTCCTCGTCGGTGTACTGGACCAACAGGCTGGCCGTGGTGGTCTTCGCCCCGGACAGCACAGCCGCAACCAGGGCATCCCGAAGCGGGCCGGGGTACGCGAATTCGACAATCGGTAGATCGGTCACGCACCCATCATATTTGGATGTCGACCCACACCAGTCGGTGGTCCGAGGGGTGCTCGGTACCCGAGAGCCAGTGGACGGCAGAGTCGAGCACCGTCAAATCGTCCGAGGGCAATACGTAGTCCACGCGCAGATCGCCCGGCGTCGGATCAGCGAAATCGGCTGTGTCCGTGCCGTGTTGGTCCGACACAGGCGCGGGGTCCTGAACGCGGGGCAGATCCAGAACCTGCGCGATCGAACCGGCCACCGAGTCGCCGTCGACCGGATCGCTGTTCTGATCGCCCAGCATGACGAACGACGCCCCTTCTTCGAGTCCGCCGCGCATACCGTTGTCGTCGTAGAGGTAGTCGGCACCGGAAATGTAGTCGGCACTGAGCCGAATCTCATCGTGGTTGCGTTTACCGTTGCGGTCCTCGGGTCCGTCGAAAGACGGGGGAGTGGGGTGCGAGGCCAGCACATGGAGCGTCGAGCCGTTCACGTCGATCGGCACGTCCCAGTGCGACTTGCTGGACAGGCGCAGCGCGTCGGACACGTCGCCGTAGTAGTCGCGTGGCAACAGCGAATCCGGCATGTCCTTCCACAGGAAATTCTGGAACGTCCGTACCGAATCGGTCGCAATCGGAAATTTCGAGTACACGACCATCCCGTACTGGCCCGGGAACTGCCCGAACCCCCAGGCGTCGCCCGGTCCGCCGAGTTCGCCGTTCCGGTCCAGGTCGAGTCCCGAATCGACGCCGGTGTTCACCGGTGCGGTGAAGAAGTACGGATACTGCCCGTCCAGGTAGCTGTCGTTGAACAGGGCCGGTGCATCATCACCGGAATAGTCGAACTCGTTGACCAGCAACACATCCGGTGAGTTCGCTGTGATCACATCGGCGACCGCGCGGGCTTGTGCGTTCTCGCCCTGCAAGTCGGTCACCAACTGCCCGGGGGCGGGCCGGTTCAGGCTGGCATTGAACGTCGCCACCCGAATGCTCGACGGTTCGTCGGGGGTCGGGTCTTCACGAGACGGGTCCGCAGAGGAGCAGCCAGCAGCCATGAGGGCGAGGATAGCGGTGACGACGACGAGGCTCGAGATTCTCACCGGGGTCACGGTAGAGACAGCAAGCGAACGTGAGGTTACAGATTAACAAGCAAGCGTGCTTGCTTTTTTCGCAACCCTTTGTGAAGCTGGACCCATGGCAGACCTCGACACACTCGTCGGTGACCTGCGCGCCGAGGGTGACGACCTCGACGCGCTGGTGGCCGAACTCGCACCTGAGCGCTGGTCCGCATCGACTCCAGCGGCGGGCTGGACAATCGCGCACCAGATCGCACATCTGTCCTGGACGGATCACGTCGCAGAGCGCACCACGTCAGCAGCATCCGGCGACACCGCAGCCGAGGAGGAGTTCGCTCTCACGCTGAAGAAGGCCTGGGAGAATCCCACCGGCTTCGTCGACGAGGCTGCCGAGCACGAAGCGAGCAATCCGGAACTGTTGAGCGCGTGGCGATCACGTCGCCACGCCATGACGGACGCGCTGGGGAAGGTCCCGTCGGGTGTCAAGATCCAGTGGTTCGGACCCCCGATGAGTGCCGCGTCCATGGCCACCGCACGACTGATGGAGACGTGGGCGCACGGCCAGGACGTCGCCGACGCGCTGGGCGTCACCCGCGTGCCAACCGACCGAATTCGCGGCGTCGCGCACATCGGCGTACGGACAAGAGATTTCGCCTATGCCGTCAACGAGCAGACTCCGCCGGCGGACCCGTTTCGAATCGAGCTCACCGCGCCCTCGGGGGAGCTGTGGACCTGGGGCCCCGACGACGCAAAGCAGCGTGTCACGGGAGCAGCTCTCGACTTCTGCCTTCTCGTCACCCAGCGCGCGCACCGCGACGATCTGGACGTCCACGCCGACGGATCGGACGCCGCGCACTGGCTCACCATTGCCCAAGCCTTCGCAGGCCCTCCCGGGGGCGGACGGGAGAAGTCATGACGGTACGAATCGGCAACTGCTCCGGCTTCTATGGAGACCGACTCTCGGCCATGCGAGAGATGCTCGAGGGCGGCGACCTCGACTACCTCACCGGTGACTACCTCGCCGAGCTGACGATGCTCATTCTCGGCCGCGACCGTATGAAGGACGCAACCCGCGGTTACGCCAAAACCTTTCTGCGCCAGGCCGAGGACTGCCTGGGGTTGGCCCTCGACAAAGGCGTCAAGATCGTCGCGAACGCCGGTGGGCTCAATCCCCGCGGGTTGGCCGAGGCGCTCGAGAAGCTCGACTCCGGTGCGAAAATCGCGTACGTCGATGGCGATGATCTCCTCGGCAGAGCAGCCGAGCTCGGGTTGGGCACACCACTGACCGCCAACGCCTACCTCGGTGCCTGGGGCATCGTGGAATGCCTGAACGCCGGTGCCGACGTAGTCGTCACCGGGCGCGTCACCGACGCCAGCGTCATCGTGGGACCGGCAGCCGCTCACTTCGGTTGGAGCACCACCGATTACGACGCGTTGGCCGGGGCAGTCATCGCCGGGCACGTCATCGAGTGCGGTACTCAGGCGACGGGCGGCAACTACTCGTTCTTCACCGAGATCGCCGACATGTCCCGCCCGGGCTTTCCGATCGCCGAGATTCACAGCGACGGATCGAGTGTCATCACCAAGCACGAGGGCACCGGCGGCGCCGTCAGTGTCGGCACCGTGACCGCTCAGCTGCTGTACGAGATCACCGGCGGGCGTTACGCGAACCCCGACGTCACTGCGCGCATCGACACCGCGATCCTGGCGCAGGAGTCCAGCGATCGGGTGTCCATCACGGGCGTGACCGGAGAAGCCCCGCCGCCCACCTACAAGGTGTCGCTCAACGCGCTCGGCGGCTTCCGCAACGAATTCACGATGGTACTCACCGGTCTGGACATCGAGGCCAAAGCTGCGCTGGCGCAACGTCAATTCGAGTCATGGCTCTCCGTGCGGCCTACCGAGCTGGACTGGACTCTGGTGCGTACCGACAAGCCGGACGCCGAGACGGAGGAGACGGCCAGCGCCCTGCTGCGCTGTGTTGCCCGCGACAGCAATCCCGACGTCGTCGGACGCCAGTTCTCGGCCGTTGCAGTCGAACTCGCACTGGCCAGCTACCCCGGGTTTTCGGTGACCGCGCCGCCGGGAAACGGAGCACCGTATGGAGTGTTCACCGCAGGTTACGTCCACGCTCAGGACGTACCGCATACAGCGCACTTGGCCGACGGCACCGAAAGCGCCATCGCACCGTCGACGGACACGCGGGCGTTGGAACCCCTCGCTGAACCGACTCTCCCGGTGCCGAGAGCAGACGAAGCGACCATCCGGCTACCACTGGGAACCATCGCCGCGGCCCGAAGCGGCGACAAGGGCGGCAACGCAAACGTCGGGGTCTGGGTACGTACCGACGACGAATTCGCCTGGCTCGCCCACGCATTGACTGTCGATACCCTGAAGGCAATGTTGCCCGAGGCTGAAAAACTCACCGTGACTCGGCATGTACTGCCCAACCTGCGGGCTGTGAATTTCGTCATCGAGGGCATCCTCGGCCAAGGCGTGGCTTCGCAGGCCAGATTCGATCCACAGGCCAAGGGGCTCGGTGAATGGCTGCGGTCGCGGCACATCGACATCCCGGAAACACTCGCTTACAAGGGAGCACTCGTATGAGTATTTGGACTACGCCCGAGCGTCAACAGCTTCGCAAGACCGTCCGCAGCTTCGTCGAGCAGGACATTGCGCCGCACATGAATCAGTGGGAAGCCGACGGTGAGATCCCGCGTGATCTGCACAAGAAGGCGGCCGCACTCGGTTTGCTCGGAGCGGGCTTCCCGGAAGAGGTAGGCGGTGACGGTGGAGACCTGGCCGACGCTGTTGTGATCTGCGAGGAGATGCATCAGGCCGGTGCCTCGGGCGGACTGTTCGCCTCGCTGTTCACCAGTGGAATTGCGTTGCCGCACTTGGTTGCAGCCCGCGACTCCGAGCAGATCGACAAGTGGGTAAGGCCCACCCTGGCGGGGGAGAAGATCGGGTCGCTCGCGATCACCGAGCCGGGCGGTGGTTCCGACGTCGGCCACCTGCGGACGAAGGCGGTCAAGGACGGCGAGCACTATGTCGTCAACGGGTCGAAGACCTACATCACCTCGGGCTGCCGTGCGGATTTCGTCGTCACTGCGGTACGCACGGGTGGCGATGGTGCAGGCGGTGTCTCCCTGCTCGTCATCGAGAAGGGCACCCCCGGGTTCGAGGTCACCAACAAGCTGGACAAGATGGGCTGGCGCGCATCCGACACCGCCGAGCTCTCGTTCGTCGACGCCCGAGTGCCGGTGAGCAACCTGGTCGGTGCCGAGAACAGTGGCTTCGCGCAGATCGCGCAGGCGTTTCTCACCGAACGCATCGCCCTCGCCGCCCAGGCCTACGCCAGCGCACAACGGTGCCTCGATCTGACGCTGCAGTGGGTCCGCGATCGCGAGACGTTCGGAAAGCCGCTCATCGCACGGCAATCCGTCCAGAACACCGTCACCGAGATGGCTCGCAAGATCGACATCGCTCGCGTCTACACCCGCTCCCTCGTCGAGCGATCGATGCAGGAAGACGCCGACTTCATCGCCGAGGTCTGCTTCGCGAAGAACACCGCCGTCGAATCCGGCGAGTGGGTGGCCAATCAGGCGGTGCAACTCTTCGGTGGACTCGGCTACATGCGCGAGAGCGAAGTCGAGCGGCAGTACCGCGACATGCGCATCCTCGGTATCGGCGGCGGCACCACCGAGATTCTCACCGGGCTTGCTGCAAAACGATTGGGGTACCAGGCATGAGCGTGCTGAAGTCCACCCTCGACACCGCGACGGAACAGTATTCCGGTGCCACCGAGGCCATGCACACCAAACTGGCCGAGATCGACGCCGAGCACTCGAAAGCGCTGCTCGGTGGCGGTCAGAAGTACGTCGACCGCCACAAGAAGCGTGGCAAGCTGCTCGCCCGTGAACGCATCGAGCTGCTGATCGACGAGGACTCCGCGTTTCTCGAGCTGTGCCCACTCGCGGCCTGGGGCAGCGACTTTCCCGTCGGGGCCAGCACCGTCATGGGCATCGGCGTGGTGTGCGGAGTCGAATGCCTCATCGTCGCCAACGATCCCACCGTCCGCGGTGGAGCCAGCAACCCGTGGACTCTGAAGAAAGGGTTCCGCGGCAATGACATCGCCACCCAGAACCGGTTGCCGGTGATCTCCCTCGTCGAATCCGGCGGTGCCGACCTGCCCACGCAGAAAGAGGTGTTCATCCCCGGCGGGCGCATGTTCCGCGATCTGACGCAGCTGTCGGCGGCGGGGATTCCCACCATCGCGTTGGTGTTCGGTAACTCCACCGCCGGTGGTGCGTACATCCCCGGCATGTCCGATCACGTGGTGATGATCAAGGAACAATCCAAGGTATTTCTCGCCGGCCCGCCCCTGGTCAAGATGGCCACCGGCGAGGATTCGGACGACGAGTCCCTGGGTGGGGCTGAGATGCACGCCCGAAAGTCCGGTCTTGCAGACTATTTCGCCGTCGACGAGCAGGACGCCATCCGCATCGGTCGCAGCATCGTCTCCCGGTTGAACTGGAAGAAGAAGGGGCCCGAGCCCCGCGCCGAGGTCATCGAGCCACTCGCCGATCCCGAGGATCTGCTCGGCATCGTCCCCACCGACCTGAAGATCCCGTTCGATCCCCGCGAGGTCATCGCCCGCATCGTCGACGGCTCCGATTTCGACGAGTTCAAGCCCATGTACGGCGGCTCGCTCGTCACCGGTTGGGCCGAGCTGCACGGGTATCCCATCGGCATCCTCGCCAACGCACGCGGCGTGCTGTTCAGTGAGGAATCGCAGAAGGCGACGCAGTTCATCCAACTCGCGAACCGCTCGAATACGCCACTGTTGTTCCTGCACAACACCACCGGCTATATGGTCGGTAAGGAATACGAGGAAGGCGGCATGATCAAGCACGGCTCGATGATGATCAACGCCGTCTCCAACTCGACGGTGCCGCACATCTCCATCCTGCTCGGTGCGTCCTACGGTGCTGGTCACTACGGCATGTGTGGCCGCGCCTTCGACCCCCGCTTCCTTTTCGCGTGGCCGTCGAGCAAATCTGCCGTCATGGGTGGCGCTCAGCTGGCCGGCGTCATCTCGATCGTCGGACGCGCTGCCGCCGAGGCCCGCGGTCAGGCATTCGACGCGGAGGCCGACGCCGGATTGCGCGCGATGATCGAGGCGCAGATCGAAGCCGAGTCGCTGCCGATGTTCCTGTCCGGACGCCTGTACGACGACGGCGTCATCGACCCCCGTGACACCCGTACGGTAGTGGGGATGTGCCTATCGGCCATCGCCTCCGCCCCGATCGAAGGCACCGCAAACTTCGGTGTCTTCCGGATGTGATGCGCGCATGCCGAACAAGATTCTCGTAGCCAACCGCGGCGAAATTGCCCGACGCGTCTTCACCACCTGCCGCGCCGAAGGTATCGACACCGTCGCCGTGTTCTCCGACGCCGACGCGAACTCCCCGCACGTGCGTGAGGCCGACTCTGCAGTGCGGCTGCCCGGCAACAGCTCGAGCGAGACCTACCTGCGCGGCGAGCTCGTCATCGCCGCGGCGGTACAGGCCGGAGCCGACGCCGTACATCCGGGATACGGATTCCTCTCGGAGAACGCCGATTTCGCACAGCAGGTGCAGAATGCCGGTTTGACGTGGATCGGGCCACCGGTCAAGGCCATCGAACTGATGGGCTCGAAGGTCGAGTCCAAGAAGATGATGGCCGACGCCGGCGTGCCGGTACTGACCCAGCTCGATCCCGAGTCGGTCACCGAGAACGAACTACCGGTGCTGATCAAAGCCTCGGCGGGCGGCGGCGGACGCGGGATGCGTATCGTGCGCAAACTCGAGAACTTGGATTCGGAGCTCGAAGCGGCCGGGCGGGAGGCACTCTCGGCATTCGGCGACGGAACGGTGTTCGTCGAGCGGTACATCGAGACCGGCCGACATATCGAAGTTCAGGTCATGGCCGATCGGTTCGGCACGGTGTGGACGGTGGGCGAGCGCGAGTGCTCGATCCAGCGCAGGCATCAGAAGGTCGTCGAGGAGGCTCCGTCACCGCTCGTCGAACGCATCGACGGCATGCGCGAGAAGCTCTTTCATGCTGCGACACTGGCCACCGAGGCCATCGGCTACGAGGGTGCAGGCACCGTCGAATTCCTCGCCGACGAGAAGGGCAACTTCTTCTTCCTCGAGATGAACACCCGTCTGCAGGTGGAGCACCCGGTCACCGAGTGCACGACGGGTCTGGATCTCGTTGCGCTGCAGATCCAGGTGGCGGCGGGGGAGCGGCTACCGGCCGAACAGCCCGCGACGCGGGGAAACTCCATCGAGGTTCGCCTGTACGCCGAGGATCCGGCTCAGGACTGGCAGCCGCAGAGCGGTGCCGTGCATCGGTTCGAGATTCCCGGTTCACAGTTCGAGGTGTTGGAGCGGGCAGGAATCAGAGTGGATTCCGGCGTCGAGACCGGAAGCGTGGTGGGAACTCACTACGACCCGATGCTCGCGA
The DNA here is from genome assembly GCF_044542515.1 of Rhodococcus sp. NPDC078407. NCBI lineage: Bacteria > Bacillati > Actinomycetota > Actinomycetes > Mycobacteriales > Nocardiaceae > Rhodococcus > Rhodococcus sp. NPDC078407. Next base: position 193,770 of record NZ_JBITUQ010000006.1, read on the forward strand.
AGGTCATCTCGTTCGCTCCGACGCGAGACCAGGCAGCGAATCTGCTGGCGAAAGCGTTGCAGAAAGCCACCGTTCACGGCCTGAAGACCAATCGCGATCTGCTGGTCAACATTCTGCGACATCCGGCGTTCATGGCCGGCGATACCGACACGGCGTTCTTCGACACGCATGGGCTCGATGTCCTGGCTCAGCCGATCGCAGACGGCCGCACCCAAGAACTGTCGGCTCTCGCAGCAGCTCTGGCCGACGCGGCGAACAACACCGCGCAGGCGCGGGTGAACCGAGGATTGCCCGGCGGCTGGCGCAACCTGAGGTCGCAGCCGCAGCGCAAGACGTACAACGACATCACCGTCGAATACTCGATCGGACGCAGCGGGTTGACGTCCTCGGTTGAGGGCGTCGAGCTGGTGGCACACACACCGACCCGGGTGACTCTCGACGACAACGGAATCCGTCGAATCTTCGAGGTGAGCAGTTATGGATCGGACGTCTTCGTCGATTCCGCACTGGGTCCGGTCAGGTTGATCAAGGCCCCGCGGTTCACCGACCCCTCCGAGGAGGTTGCGGCCGGTTCACTACTCGCACCGATGCCCGGCAGCGTCATCAGAATCGCTGCCGTGCAGGGCGATACCGTCACCGCAGGGCAGCCGATCCTGTGGCTCGAGGCGATGAAGATGGAACACACGGTGACCGCACCGGCAGACGGCGTGCTCACCGAAATGAATGTGAAGCAGGGTCAGCAAGTCGAAGTAGGACAGGTCTTGGCAGTAGTAGGAGAGGAACAATCATGAGTTTCATCGAAACCGAAGAGCAGAAGGGGCTGCGCAACGCAGTCTCGTCACTGGGCAAGCGCTACAACTACATCGACTACGTGTTGCCGAAGGCGCGCAAGGGTGAGCCGCTGACCGAACTGTGGAACGAGGCGGGCAAGCTCGGCTTCCTCGGCGTCAACCTGCCCGAGGAGTACGGCGGCGGTGGCGCGGGCATCTACGAACTCGCGCTCGTGCAGGAGGAGTTGGCCGCGCACGGTGCCGGTCTGCTGCTGGTCGTCGTCAGCCCGGCCATCTGCGGCACCATCATCGGCAAGTACGGCACACCGGATCAGAAGCAGGAGTGGCTCACCGCTCTCGCCGACGGTTCCAAGATCATGGTCTTCGGCATCACCGAGCCCGACGCCGGATCCAACTCCCACCAGATCACCACCACCGCGCGTCGGGACGGAGACGAGTGGGTCCTCAAGGGCAACAAGATTTACATTTCCGGTGTGGATCAGGCCGACGCCGTGTTGATCGTGGCGCGCACCGAGGACAGCAAGACCGGCAAGCTCAAGCCGGCCCTGTTCATCGTGCCCACCGACGCTCCGGGACTGCAGAAGACGCAGATGGAGATGGACATCGTCGAGCCCGATCACCAGTTCGTGTTGTTCCTCGACGACGTCCGGCTGCCCGCCGAGGCTCTTGTCGGCGAGGCCGATGCCGCGCTGATGCAGCTGTTCGCCGGACTGAACCCCGAACGCATTCTCGGTGCCGCTATGGCCATCGGGATGGGCAGATACGCCATCGACGCCGCGGTGAAATACGCCAAAGAACGCACCGTCTGGAAGACGCCGATCGGTGCTCACCAAGGTCTGGCGCACCCTTTGGCGCAGTGCAAGATCGAGCTGGAGTTGGCGAAACTGATGATGCAGAAGGCCGCGGTGCTGTACGACTCCGGCGACGACTTCGGCGCTGCCGAGGCCGCGAACATGGCGAAATATGCTGCCGCCGAGGCCAGTATCAAGGCGCTCGATCAGGCGATCCAGACCCACGGTGGTGCCGGCTTGAGCAGTGAGTACGGGTTGGCAGCAATGCTCGGTGCCGCACGCATCGCCCGCGTCGCTCCGGTGAGTCGGGAGATGATCCTCAACTTCGTGAGCCAGCACTCGCTCGGACTGCCCAGGAGCTACTGATGGCCGTTCTCGCCGAGAACTCCACGAGCACGGCGTATCTGACGTTGGATTCGCCGGGGAACCGTAATGCGTTGTCCTCGGTGTTGGTCGACGAGCTCAGCGCCGGCCTCGTCGCCGCGGCCGAGAACGATGACATCAGAACGATCGTGCTCGGCCACACCGGCACCACGTTCTGTGCCGGAGCCGATCTGCGCGAAGCGGGGTCGTCGCCGGAACTGCGCACCCGGCAGATGCTCGACCTGATGCGGCTGATCATCGACACCCCCAAACCCGTTGTCGTGCAGATCGACGGGCACGTGCGAGCCGGCGGGATGGGACTCGTTGCCGCCTGCGACGTTGCGGTCGCTGGACCGGAGAGTTCATTCGCGTTGACGGAGGCTCGTCTGGGCCTGGCCGCGTCGGTCATCTCGGTGGCCGTGTTGCCGCGGCTGACGTCCCGCGCGGCGAGTCGCTACTTTCTCACCGGGGAGACGTTCGACGGTGCCACCGCCGAGGCAATCGGTCTGGTCACTGTGGCCGATGCCCTTCCTGCGGCAGTGGTGGCCGACTACATGATCATGTTCCGCAAGTGCTCTCCGCAGGGCCTGGCCGAGTCGAAGCGTCTCACCACGGCTGCCATCAGACGCGAGATGGACGAGCGGGGAACGGCGGTGGCCGAGCAATCGGCCAGGTTGTTTGCATCGGACGAGGCCCGAGAGGGGATGATGTCCTTTCTGGAGAAAAGGCCCCCGTCCTGGGTGCTGGAGAAGTAGGGAGATGGTGATGGCGCGCGAACCCAAGCAAGATCGCAGCAGGGTGACGCGTCAGCGACTGCTCGAGGCGACGATCGATTCACTCGCGGAGCAGGGCTGGGTAGCTACGACGGTCGGCGTCGTCGCCGAACGTGCCGGCGTCTCCCGCGGCGCGACCCAGCACCATTTCCCGACGCGTGAGGACCTCATCACCGGGGCTCTCGAGTACATGTTCGATACCCGAATGGACGACGCGCGGCGCGAAGCCCAGGACATTCCGCCGGGACCGGGACGGACGAAGCTCGTGGTGGAGAGGCTCGTCGAGTACTACACCGGTCCGATGTTCAAAGCGGCACTGCAGGTATGGACAGCCGCGTCGGCCGACCCCGAGTTGCGCGATCGAATCGTGCCTCTCGAAGAACGGTTCGGCCGTCGCGCCCACCAGATGGCCGTCGAGAACCTCGGAGTCGACGACAACGATCCCGTCACTCACCGTCTCGTACAGGCAACTCTCGACCTCGCTCGCGGCTTGGGTCTGGCCGATGTGCTCACCGACGATGCGCGGCGACGCGTCGAAATCGTGCGCACGTGGGCCGACGTTCTCGACGCATCGCTGGGCGCTCGGCACTCCGTCGTCGCCGGTTCGGTAGCAGGGTAGAAGTCACTGGCTCTGCAGCACCGACCGACCTGTGCTTGAGTCTGGCGGGTGACTTCCGAAACCGCACGCGTGCACCGCGGCCACATCTTTCACGTCGCAGGCTCGCCCACCGTGGCGGAGGCGTCGGCTGCGTTGGTGTCCATTCCCGACGGTGCCCTGGTGGTGTCCGCCGAGGGCACGATCGAGTTCTGTGGCGAGTTCGATTCTCTCCCAACGCAGTACGACCACGTGAGCGTCGTGGATCATCGACCGGGATTTCTGTTGCCAGGATTCGTCGACACCCACATTCACTTCCCGCAGACCTATGCCGGTGATTCCTACGGCGGTGGACAGCTTCTCGAATGGCTGAACACGTGCATCTTCCCGTCCGAGTCGCGTTTCGCCGATCCTGAGTTTGCCGCGCGGGCCGCCAGAGACTTCTGCGCCGCACGAATCCGGGCCGGAACCACGCAGGCAATGGTGTTCGGATCGGCCTTCTCTCACGCGCAGGATTCGTTGTTCTCCGAGACGCTGGCGCATGGACTGCGCATCGTCAGCGGTCGCGGCGTGCAGACCACCGGCCCGGCGTCGGCGCAGGCGTTGATCACCGGTGAGGACGAGGCCATCCGGCTGGTGTCCGAGGAGATCGAGAAGTGGCACGCGGCAGATACCGGCGACGTCGACACGGCGATGGTGCATGTGGCCGTCGTACCGCGGTTTTCGCTCTCGGTGACCACCGAGACGTTGAAGAATCTGGGTGAGCTCTACGACTCCGTGCGCGACCGGGGCGTCTATTTCCACACCCACCTCAACGAGAACAACCGGCCGGGTACCGGGGAGATCGACGCCACGAAGAACGCGTACGGGGTGGATACCTACCTCGACACCTACGACGGCAAGTTCCTGACCGGCTCACAGCTGGGCGGCAAGAGTTTTCTCGGCAAGAGAACCATCCTCGCCCACGCAGTGCACTGTCAGGACGCCGAACTGGAGCGAATGGCCGAGACCGGTACCTCTATTGCCCACTGTCCTACCTCGCAGCAGTTTCTGGGCTCGGGCACCATGCCGTGGAAGCGAACCGTTGCCGCGGGAGTGACCATCGCCATCGGGTCGGACTTCGGCGGCGGTGACGAGTGGCTGCTGCCGCAGGTCCTCGCCGACGCATTCAAGGTCCATATCTCCGAGGGCGGCGACGACGGCTTGTCACTGCATCCGGCAGAACTTCTGTTCACCGGGACCCTCGCCGGGGCCCGCGCCCTGGACATGGAGAACCGCATCGGCAACTTCGACGCGGGCAAGGAAGCCGACTTCGTCGTCGTCGATCCGTCCGCATGGCCTCAACTCGCGGCGGCAATCGATCACGGTGTTCGGGCCGAGGATGCGGAGTTGGCTCGGGATCAAACCTTGTTCGCGCTGCTGATGGCGATGCGGGAGCCGGCCATCGTGGGCGTGTATGTCCGGGGACGCGCTGTGCACGGCAGGTGACCGGCACACCGTCCGATTGATAGGTTCCGATTGGTAGGTTCAGGGCGACGTCGATCGGCAGCATCGAACTACACGCGGGGGACGGCATGAAGCGAGTGGCACTGGTGATCGCCGCGGTCGCCGCGCTGGTCGCGGGCTGCGGCGGGGCCGACAGTGATGCCGCCGACTCCGCGACCGAGGCGACGACGACCACCGGGGCCTACGAGCCCGGACCCTTCTTCGGTGAATGCGGATCGATCACCGATGCCGAAGTGCAGTCTGCATTCGGAGCGGGCCCGTTCGGTCAGATCACCCGCAACTCCGTCGGCTGCCAGTGGGAAACCGTGGGCTTCAGCGGGCCCGGCGTCAGCTTCTCCTGGTACCGCGGCAGCCCGATCGGACGCGAACGCGCCGGTTCCGAACTGATCGGCCGTCCGGCCGAGGACATCGAGATCGACGGCAACCCCGGCTTCCAGGCCGAAACGGAGACTCTGTGCGAGATCGGAGTGCAGTTCGGCGACGATTTCTTCCACTGGTCCATCACGTACTCCGACCAACCCGCGGCGCGCCCACCGTGCGACGTCGCCGATGAACTCGCGACGCTGACCGTGGAGCGTAAGCAATGATGCCGCACACATCGAGAACGAGACGAGTGGTCGCGGCGGCGTCGACTCTGCTGCTCGTCGCCGGTTGCTCCCAGACCGTGGAGGGAACCGCCCGACCGGCGAGCTTCGGTGGCTCGGGCGGCGAAGAATTCACCGAATTGTTGACCGAGTGCGACGCCGTGTCCGACGACCAGATCACCGAGACCGTCGGTGCCGACCTCATCGCCCAGGGGTTTCTCGGGGCCATCTGTCGGTGGGATCTCGTCGGCTCGGCGGGCACGGTGAAGGTGACGTTCAACTGGTTCGAGTCCGGCACCCTCGCGGCCGAGCGAGCCGCAGACGAGAAGTTGATGTACACGGTCACCGACACAACGGTGCAGGGCCGCAAGGCAATCCAGGCGCAGCGTCCCAACGATCCGGACTCGTGCGGGGTCTCGGCCGGGGCGGACCGGGCAGGCATTTTCGGATGGTGGGTGCAGTATCAGCCCGGTGCCTCGCATCCCGATCCCTGCCAGGCCGCGGCGAAGCTGGCAGACCTCACCCTCAACCTGAGCCGATAGGCTGCGTATCAGGGCGAAGGGTGTTTTGACCCGAGGCCGCGCCGCCGGGTATCGTTATGGGTCGTGTCCGGCCTGGCCGGACCGTTTGTGTGCCTATGCGAGGTACAGCCGTGCGCACGTTCGCTCGAAGAGCGCGCAACCGGCTGGACGTGTGGGGGTATGCGACACACCCGACCGCGGGGTGCAAGAGACCCGCGGAGACGTCATGGGTGAGGAGCAGTGTTCTCTTGCTCCAACTGCTAGATCCCTGTTTATCGACACGAAGAAAGCCGGTTTATGCCAACGATCAACCAGCTGGTCCGTAAGGGACGCACCGACAAGGTCGCGAAACTGAAGACCGCTGCCCTCAAGGGCAGTCCCCAGCGCCGTGGCGTGTGCACTCGCGTGTACACCACCACTCCCAAGAAGCCGAACTCCGCTCTCCGTAAGGTCGCGCGTGTTCGCCTGACCACCTCGGTAGAGGTCACCGCATACATCCCCGGTGAGGGTCACAACCTGCAGGAGCACTCGATGGTGCTCGTTCGCGGCGGTCGTGTGAAGGACCTCCCGGGTGTGCGATACAAGATCATCCGCGGCTCGCTCGATACCCAGGGTGTCAAGAACCGCAAGCAGGCTCGCAGCCGCTACGGAGCCAAGAAGGAGAAGAGCTGATATGCCACGCAAGGGCCCAGCACCCAAGCGGCCGCTGATCAACGACCCGGTCTACGGATCCCCGTTGGTCACGCAGCTCGTCAACAAGATTCTTCTCGACGGCAAGAAGTCGACCGCAGAGCGCATCGTCTACCAGGCGCTCGAGCAGGCTCGCGAGAAGACCGGCACCGACCCCGTCGTCACGCTCAAGCGTGCACTCGACAACGTCAAGCCGGCCCTCGAGGTTCGCAGCCGACGCGTCGGCGGTGCCACCTACCAGGTGCCCGTCGAGGTTCGTCCCGGCCGCTCCACCACGCTGGCACTGCGCTGGCTGGTCACGTTCTCGCGCGCTCGTCGTGAGAAGACCATGGTCGAGCGTCTGGCGAACGAGTTGCTCGACGCCAGCAACGGCCTCGGTGCCGCTGTCAAGCGTCGCGAGGACACTCACAAGATGGCCGAAGCCAACAAGGCGTTCGCCCACTACCGCTGGTGATCCCCTCGCTCGGGCGGCACTCGGAACTATCCGGTGCCGCCGGAGCGTTGATCAGCTCAGGCAATACCTCTTCCAACACCAAGGCGGGTTAACTCGTGGCACAGGACGTGCTGACCGACCTACTCAAGGTCCGCAACATCGGCATCATGGCCCACATCGATGCCGGCAAGACCACCACTACCGAACGCATCCTCTTCTACACCGGTATCTCGTACAAGATCGGTGAAGTTCACGATGGCGCAGCCACGATGGACTGGATGGAGCAGGAGCAGGAGCGTGGCATCACGATCACCTCTGCTGCCACGACGTGCTTCTGGAACGACAACCAGATCAACATCATCGACACCCCCGGTCACGTCGACTTCACCGTCGAGGTGGAGCGTTCGCTCCGCGTCCTCGACGGCGCTGTCGCAGTGTTCGACGGCAAAGAAGGTGTCGAGCCCCAGTCCGAGCAGGTCTGGCGTCAGGCCGACAAGTACGACGTGCCGCGCATCTGCTTCGTCAACAAGATGGACAAGCTCGGCGCGGACTTCTACTACACCGTGCAGACCATCATCGATCGTCTCGGTGCCAAGCCGCTGGTCATCCAGCTGCCCATCGGCGCGGAGAACGACTTCGAGGGCGTCATCGACCTCGTGCAGATGAAGGCTCTCGTGTGGAGTGGCGAGACCAAGCTCGGCGAGAAGTACGAGATCCAGGAGATCCCGGAAAACCTCAAGGAGCGCGCAGACGAGTACCGCACCATGCTGCTCGAGACCGTAGCCGAGTCCGACGAAGCGCTTCTGGAGAAGCACTTCGGCGGCGAAGAGCTCACGATCGACGAGATCAAGACGGCCATCCGCAAGATGACGGTCAACAGCGAGCTGTACCCGATCCTGTGTGGATCCGCGTTCAAGAACAAGGGCGTTCAGCCCATGCTCGACGCGGTCATCGACTACCTCCCGTCCCCCCTCGACGTTGCCGAGACCATCGGACACGCCGTCGGCGACGAGGAGAAGGAGATCACTCGCAAGCCGTCCGCAGACGAGCCGTTCTCGGCTCTCGCGTTCAAGATCGCGACGCACCCCTTCTTCGGCAAGCTGACCTACGTTCGGGTGTACTCGGGCAAGGTCGACTCCGGCGCTCAGGTCATCAACTCGACCAAGGGCAAGAAGGAGCGTCTGGGCAAGCTCTTCCAGATGCACTCCAACAAGGAGAACGCGATCGCGACCGCGTCCGCCGGTCACATCTACGCCGTCATCGGCCTCAAGGACACCACGACGGGTGACACGCTCTGCGATCCGCAGAACCAGATCATCCTCGAGTCCATGAGCTTCCCGGACCCGGTCATCCAGGTCTCGATCGAGCCCAAGACCAAGTCCGACCAGGAGAAGCTGGGAACAGCGATCCAGAAGCTCGCCGAAGAGGATCCCACGTTCTCGGTGAAGCTGGACGAGGACACCGGCCAGACCGTCATCGGCGGCATGGGCGAGCTCCACCTCGACATCCTCGTCGACCGTATGCGTCGCGAGTTCAAGGTCGAGGCCAACGTCGGCAAGCCGCAGGTCGCGTACCGCGAGACCATCCGCAAGACGGTCGAGAAGCACGACTACACGCACAAGAAGCAGACCGGTGGCTCCGGCCAGTTCGCGAAGGTCATCATCAAGCTCGAGCCTTTCGAGGGCGAAGACGGCGCGACGTACGAGTTCGAGAACAAGGTCAGCGGTGGTCGTGTGCCCAGGGAGTACATCCCCTCGGTCGACGCTGGTGCACAGGACGCCATGCAGTACGGTGTTCTCGCCGGATACCCCCTGGTCAACGTCAAGGTCACACTGCTCGACGGTGCGTACCACGACGTCGACTCGTCGGAAATGGCCTTCAAGGTCGCCGGCTCACAAGCGTTCAAGGAAGCCGCTCGTAAGGCCAGCCCCGTCATTCTCGAACCCGTCATGGCCGTCGAGGTCATCACGCCCGAGGATTACATGGGTGAGGTCATCGGCGACCTGAACTCCCGCCGTGGTCAGATCCAGGCCATGGAGGAACGCAGCGGTGCCCGTATCGTCAAGGCACTGGTTCCGCTGTCGGAGATGTTCGGCTACATCGGAGACCTTCGGTCGAAGACGCAGGGCCGCGCAAACTACTCCATGGTCTTCGATTCGTACGCAGAAGTTCCCGCGAACGTAGCGAAGGAAATCATCGCGAAGGTCAACGGAGAGTAATTCTCTTCGTTTGCTGGACCACGCTCGACCTGTAATAAGTAACAACACATACGCGTGTGTGCCCCGTCGGGGCCCGCACAGATCAGTCCAGGAGGACACACAGTGGCGAAGGCGAAGTTCGATCGGACGAAGCCGCACGTCAACATCGGCACCATCGGTCACGTTGACCACGGTAAGACGACGCTGACGGCTGCAATCACCAAGGTTCTGCACGACAAGTTCCCGGACCTGAACGAGGCCTCGGCTTTCGATCAGATCGACAAGGCTCCGGAGGAGAAGGCTCGTGGTATCACGATCAACATCTCCCACGTCGAGTACCAGACCGAGAAGCGCCACTACGCGCACGTCGATGCACCGGGTCACGCCGACTACATCAAGAACATGATCACCGGCGCGGCTCAGATGGACGGCGCAATCCTGGTCGTGGCAGCAACCGACGGCCCGATGCCGCAGACCCGCGAGCACGTGCTGCTCGCCCGCCAGGTCGGCGTGCCGTACATCCTGGTCGCACTGAACAAGGCCGACATGGTCGACGACGACGAGATCATCGAGCTCGTCGAGATGGAGGTCCGCGAGCTCCTCGCTTCGCAGGAGTTCGACGAGGACGCACCGGTCATCAAGGTCTCCGCACTCAAGGCACTCGAGGGTGACGAGAAGTGGGGCGAGTCGGTTCTGGAGCTCATGCAGGCCGTCGACGACTCGGTTCCGGACCCCGTCCGTGAGACCGACAAGCCGTTCCTCATGCCCGTCGAGGACGTCTTCACCATCACCGGTCGTGGCACCGTGGTCACCGGACGTATCGAGCGCGGCTCGGTCAACGTCAACGAAGAGGTCGAGATCGTCGGCATCCGCCCCGGCTCGACCAAGACCACCGTCACCGGCATCGAAATGTTCCGCAAGCTGCTCGACTCGGGTCAGGCAGGCGACAACGTCGGCCTCCTCGTTCGTGGCATCAAGCGCGAAGACGTCGAGCGTGGACAGGTCATCATCAAGCCCGGCACCACGACTCCCCACACGGAGTTCGAGGGCAACGCCTACATCCTCTCGAAGGACGAGGGCGGCCGCCACACGCCGTTCTTCAACAACTACCGCCCGCAGTTCTACTTCCGTACCACGGACGTTACGGGCGTTGTGACCCTTCCCGAGGGCACCGAGATGGTCATGCCCGGTGACAACACCGAGATGTCCGTCACGCTGATCCAGCCGGTCGCCATGGACGTCGGCCTGCGTTTCGCAATCCGTGAGGGCGGTCGTACCGTCGGAGCCGGTCGCGTCACGAAGATCGTCAAGTGATCTAGCTTCACCCAGTTCCACGAAAGCGGCACTCACCATCGGGTGGGTGCCGCTTTTGTGTGCGGGCGTGCGGCTCCGCCGCCCGCGTCAATGGACCCTTGTAGCGGTCAGACGTATGCAGTGGTTCATTCACGCGGTCCGAGGTGGCCAACCAGCAGTGGGTGAATGAACCCTTGCCGCGGTCAGACGTATGCAGTGGTCCATTCACGCGGTCCGGGGGAGAGTGCGGTTCTACCCGGTAGGCGACGAGAATGGAGTGATACCGGCACTGATGGGTGCAGCAATCGCTGCAGCAACCGCAATGGTTGCCCAGAATGTCGGCGAGTTCAGCATCAGACCGCCGGCGAGGCCGCAGACGGCGACGACGACGCCGCATCCGATCAGTAGTGCCGATCCCACAGCGGCGTGTACAGGCTCGGGGGTATGGCGACCCTTCAGCCAGATCATCGTCCCGGTTGCCGCGAACACCAGGGGAACGTAGAAGTAGACAGAACTGTCACCGAGGGCAGAGGCGAATGCGGCAAGCACCAACACCGCTCCGAAAGCCAGGGGTACCGCGAGGGGCATTCCGCCAGACCATCGCTCGAATCTACTGTGCGTCGATGTCGTCACGACGTCCACGCTAACGCGATGTCAGCTCCGCTTGTCGACGTGCAACTGGACGCGTGTCGCTACATTGGTGCCACCCAGTGACCGTGCAACGAATGCGGCGCGTGACTCGGCTTCGGCAGTGAACCCCACTACATCGACATCTGCTGCTGCATAGACCGATACAGCGATGGTGGGCATACCCCGGTCATCGATCGCCGTTCCCCTTGCCCGTCGGACACCAGGGAATTGCGCCAACTCCGCGGCGACGCCCGATGCGATGGCAGTCAAATCCACGTGCGCCGAGAAATGTGGCTCCTCGATTACGCTTGCCGTCCCGGTCGTGCGCGGCGAGAAGTTGCCGACCAGCAGCACCAGCGCCGCGACGACGGCCACTGCGACGACGACCGCGAGCATCGGCACCCACCAACCCTGTTGCGGCAGATCGGCGATACGGGCACGGTCGAAGCGCGACAGCATCTCTCGTGCCCATGGAGCGTCGTAGTGCCACGCAAGCGCGAAGCCGCCACCGGCCAGGAGTGCGAGCCCGGCGACGACTGCGAGGAGTCGGTCGAGCCCCGCGACGAAGGTTTTCGTCACGACACCCTCGTCGGAGCTGCCAGAGACTGCTTCACCGTCAGTCGTCGTTCGCCCGCAGCAACCGACAGTGTCGGAGCGAGTGCTTCACGCACGGCGGCATCCACGAGCTCGGCATCGACGGCCCCGTCACGTTCTACCCGCACTTCGATCTTCCTGCGCGTGACGACGGTGTGCGCGTCTGCAACTCCGCGCGTGGAATGCGCTGCAGCACTGCACAATCGAGCGATGTCCGTCGCGGTGGCCCACACGGTCGGCGCCGAGCCACCGAGTCCGGAATGCGTCTTCGTTCGTGGCTTGACGCCGATGAACACGAGCAGCACTCCGATGACAGTGGCACCGATCGCCGCGGCGATCATCCAACCCTGCCAATGCAGTCGGGCGATCCAGGACGCAGCGTCGGCGATCCACGGGCTACCACCGAGGTTCCCGTTCGCGATGAAGAACTCTCGACCGGCGACGAAGGCCACGCCCAGGAGAACGAACCCGAACAGCAGGGCCACCGGCATCGCGGCCGGGCCTTCGGTGGGAGGTCGGGGGGAAACAGTCTGCGAAACATCGGGATTCGACACAGGTGCTGGACCGCTGGCGAGGGTGGTGTCGGAGACCAGCACGTTCACCCGATGCACGTGCAGACCCGTCATCGTCGCCAGCGCGTCTTCGACCTCCGCGTGCACCGCCTCGGTGACCTCGGTGATCTGCGACGGCCATCGAACACCGATGTAGAGGTTGACGGCAATGGTGTCCTCACCGAGGGTGATGTCGGCGCGGGGGAGTTCTCGACCGGTCAGTCGCGACAATCCGACGGTGGTCCGAGTGACCCGAGGATCCATCAGCGCGGCGGCAATGGCCGTCCGGGAGATCGCCCGATCCTTGATTTCAAGACTGCCGCGCACACCGGGGTCGTCGCTGACGTCGTCGGATCCAGCCTGCGTCATCACCGAGAATCCTTCGCGCCGGTCGCGGCTCGCTGTGGTGCGGCGCGCGCTCCACAACTGTAGTGACGACCAACGTCGGATGCCGTCACGATAGTAATTGTTCCTGGCATACTGCGACCGTGTCGGAAATTGTGCGGGTGACCGCGTCGGATACTGCGTCGGCCGAGGAGTTGCTGGAGCCGGTCATGCGCAGGACGCCGGTGGTCGCGTCACGGATTCTGTCCGATCTGACCGGGCACGAGGTGCGCCTCAAATGCGAGAACCTGCAGCGCACCGGATCTTTCAAGCCGCGCGGGGCATACAACCGCATCGCCCGGCTCGACGCCGAGCAGCGCGCCCTGCGGGGTGGTCGCGGCCAGCGCAGGCAACCACGCTCAGGGGGTCGCGTGGGCCGCGTCGCAGGTGGGAATCGACTCGACCGTGTTCATGCCGGTCGGGGTGTCGCTACCCAAGCTCGTCGCCACGAAGGCCTACGGCGCGACGGTTCATCTGGTGGGCAACACGGTGGACGAGGCGCTGACGTCGGCACGTGAATTCGCCGAACGCACCGGTGCCACCCTCATCCATCCGTTCGACCACCTCGACATCGTCGCCGGGCAGGCGACGCTGGGAACCGAACTGTTGCAGCAGATGCCGGCCGTCGGGACCGTCGTGATCCCCACCGGCGGCGGTGGCCTGCTGGCTGGTGTGGCCGCGGCGGTCAAGCTGACGAAGCCCGACATCAGGATCGTCGGCGTGCAGGCCGAGGGCGCAGCTGCGTGGCCGGCGTCGCTGCAGGCGGGTCATCCCATCGCCTTGGCATCGATGTCGACGATGGCCGACGGCATCGCTGTCGGTCTGCCCGGATCGGTGCCGTTCGATCATGTGCAGGGCTGGGTCGACGACATCGTCACCGTCAGCGAGGACGCGCTCTCCCGCGCCTTGGTGCTCTGCATCGAGCGGGCCAAGCTCATCGTCGAACCGGCCGGTGCCGCCGCAGTGGCGGCGTTGATGACTCATTCGGCCGAGGAATTGGGATTGACCGGCTCGGTGTGCGCGGTGCTGTCCGGCGGAAACATCGACCCTCTGCTGCTCACCCACGTCATCACGCACGGCCTGCGTGCCGGTGGCAGGTATCTGGCTGTGCGCGTGACCATTTCGGACAAACCCGGCGGACTTACCGGAGTTCTGGGGGTGGTGCGCGACGTCGGTGCCAGCGTCGTCGACGTCGTCCACTCTCGTACGGGTGGTCGCCTGGGGCTCGAGGAGGTCGACGTGATGTTGACCGTCGAGACCCGCGGTCCCGATCATCGTGGTTCGGTGCTCGATGCACTGGGCGCGGCCGGGTACGCGGTGCAGGTCGAGAGCTGACGGCCGGGTTCGCACAGGTCGCACTGGTACCTTGATCAGCGACTTGGACCAGGACGTCGGTGGGAGATATCTGCATGGCTCGGCTCGTCGCAATCGTCTCCGCTGTCCTGGGAATTCTGCTGACGATCGCGATACCGCTGCTGCCGATCGAGCAGCAGCAGTCGTCCCTGACATGGCCGCAGTCGGACACGATCGGCAGTGTCGAAGCTCCGCTCGTCGGCTACACCCCGATCAGCGTCGACGCGGCCGTCCCGTGTGAAGCCGCGAATCGATTGCCCGACGGCGGGCTGTTGTTGTCCACCTCGCCCAAGGGATCGCCCGACGCCTATCGCTACGGTCTCGTCGCCGAAGTGACCGGCGGCGAGGCGTCGGAGCTGAAGGTGACGCTGCGTGATTCGGTGCTGCTCGAAAAGCCGGTCTCAGAGCTGACCGAGTGCTCGTTGACGATCACCTCGAACGGCACCGCGACCACCGTCGGGCTGACCGGCGAGGACGCCGTCACGCGTGAAAGCGACGTCCGGCCGCAGCTGGTGGGCGTGTTCAGTGATCTCCGAGACACCGTCGACGGCCTGACGCTGACAGCGCAGCTCGACAGTCGCTTCTCGTCGACCCCGAGCGCCCTGAAGTGGTTCGCGATGATCGTCGGCGTACTCGCCACGGCTATCTCGCTGGTGGCACTGCACCGCCTGGATCTGTCCGACGGCCGCCGTGCTCGACGGTTCCTCCCGCGGCGCTGGTGGAGCTTCGGGCCGGTCGACGCGGTGGTGATCGGAACCCTGCTGGTGTGGCATGTGATCGGCGCGAACACCTCCGACGACGGTTACCAACTCGGCATGGCACGTGCGGCCGATCAGTCCGGATACATGGCCAACTACTTCCGGTACTTCGGGGTGCCCGAGACCCCCTTCGGTACACCGCTCTACGACCTGTTCGGCTTCATGTCGCACGTCTCGACGGCCAGTGTCTGGATGCGGCTGCCCACGCTGATCTGCGCCGTAGTGGCGTGGCTCGTCATCAGTCGTGAGGTGATTCCACGGTTCGGTGCCGCCGCCCGCGCGTCGAAGACCGCACTCTGGACGGGCGGGCTGGTGCTGCTCGCATTCTGGTTGCCCTACAACAACGGGCTGCGCCCGGAGCCGTTCGTGGCACTCGGAGTGCTGCTGACCTGGTGTTCGGTGGAGCGTTCGATCGCGACCCGCAGGTTGCTCCCCGCAGCGGCGGCAATTCTGATCGCGGCACTGACGGTCACCTGCGGGCCCTCCGGCTTCATCTGCTTCGCCCCGCTCATCGCCGGTGCCCGGCCGGTCGTTCAGATCGTCGTCGCCCGAGCACGGCAGTTCCGTAGTGCGGCACTGGGCGTCGCAACACTGCTGGCTCCGCTGATCGCGTCGGGCACAGTGGTGTTGGTGTTCGCCTTCGGCAACCAGACCGTGGCCGGCATGCTCGAGATGCAGCGGGTGCACAACGCGGCCGGGCCGAGTCGGGCCTGGTTCGAGGAGTACCTGCGCTACCAGTGGCTGATGAACATGGACATCGACGGCTCGCTGGCGCGCCGTTTCGGAGTGTTCGTGATGATCGTGTCGCTGATCGCGGTGGTGGTCGCGATGCTGCGCAAGGGCGGCAAGATTCCCGGCACCGCAACCGGTCCTGCCCGACGCATCGTGGGGATCACCGTCGGAGCAATGGCGTTGATGATGATCACCCCCACCAAGTGGACCCATCACTTCGGTGTCTTCGCCGGCCTGGCGGCGTCGGTGGCGGTGCTCGCGGCGGTGGCAACCGGGGCCGCGGTACTTCGCTCGCGCCGAAATCGGCTGCTGTTCGCGGCCGCCGTCTCTTTCTCGATGGCAGTTGCCTTCACCGGAACCAACGGCTACTGGTACGTCTCCGCGTGGGGAGTCCCGTTCTGGGACAAGCCGATTCTCGTCGCCGGTCTCGGTATCTCGACGATGTTCCTGGGCCTGACGTTGCTGTTGTTGCTCGCCGCGGTGTGGTTCCATCTGCGCGCGCCGTACGTGCGCGCCGATGCGCCGATGGCCCGGTGGTGGTCGGTGCCGCCGATCGCCGTGGCCGCCGGGCTGATGGTGTTGGTGGCCGTGGCGTCGATGGCCAAGGGCGCGGTGGCGCAATGGCCGTCGTACTCGATCGCCAAGTCCAATCTCTCGGCGTTGGCCGGCAACACGTGTGGTCTTGCCAACGACGTGCTGCTCGAAACAGATCCCAATGCCGATGTGCTGCAACCGGTCGACGGTGATGCGTTCGCCGCACTGGGCGCAGAGAACGACGGGTTCACCCCGGACGGTGTGGCACGCGATCTCACCGCGGACGAGGAGACCTCGGCGTCGGGCACCTCGAACACCGTCGACACCGGGGAACAAGATCAGCCCACGTCGACCAATGGAGCCGGAACCGGTGGCAGCGCACTCCCGTTCGGCTTGGATCCGGAAGCAGTGCCGGTGCTCGGTTCCTTCGGATCCGACACCCCCGCCACGTTGACCACCGGCTGGTACGCGTTGCCGGCCGACCCGGGAGACCTGATCTCCATCGCTGCTGCAGGACGCATCCGCTCGGTGGATTCCGACGGCATCGTGACCTACGGCCAGAGCCTCGAGCTCGAGTACGGAGTCGACGGCAATGCCCAGGGCCGGGTGACGCCCATCGACATCGGCCCGACGCCGTCGTGGCGCAACCTACGCGTTCCGATGGACCAGATTCCGGCCGACAGCAACATGATTCGACTGGTGCTCGACGACACCGACCGCGACCCCGACCAGTGGCTTGCGATCACCCCGCCGCGAGTTCCGCGCACCCAGACGCTGAACGACGTGGTCGGTCGTGAGAATCCGGTGCTGCTCGACTGGGAAGTGGGCTTCAACTTTCCCTGCCAACGTCCGTTCGACCACCGCCTCGGTGTCGCCGAGATCCCGCAGTATCGGGTGCTCCCGGATCGCAGCGGTGCCGTCATCACCAACGCGTGGCAGGACCATTTCGGCGGCGGTCCGCTCGGCTGGATCGACATCGTCGCCTCGGCACGCACCATTCCGTCGTATCTGAAAGACGACTGGGACCGTGACTGGGGTTCGATCGAGCAGTACACGCCGTACGACGAATCGGCGCAGGCGGCGCAGATCACAGCCGACGAGGTGCAGCGTTCGGGTCTGTGGACTCCGGGCCCCATCAAGACCGGTTAATCTCTACGCGTTCGGAAGTCCTTACACCGACCAGGAGAGAAACGGGGACAGGACAATGGCGAACGCTATAGAAGTAGAGGACCTCGTACTTCGGTACGGGAAGAACGTCGCGCTCGACGGGATCGATTTCACCGTTCCCGAGGGCACGGTGCTGGGTGTGCTGGGCCCCAACGGTGCCGGGAAGACGACGGCGGTCCGTATTCTCGCCACGCTGCTCAAGGCGACGTCGGGGTCCGCGAGAATCTTCGGTCTCGACGTGCTGAAGCAGGCGAACGAGGTTCGGGGCACGATCGGGTTGACGGGCCAGTTCGCGGCCGTGGACGAGTATCTGACCGGATACGAGAACCTCGAGATGGTCGGACGGCTCTTCGGCCTGCGCAAGGCCGAGGCGAAGAAACGTGCCGACGAACTGCTCGCACGATTCGACCTGGAGTACGCGCGCGACCGCACGGCCAAGCAGTACTCCGGCGGTATGCGTCGGCGACTCGACATCGCGGCCAGTCTGATCGGACGGCCACGAGTGGTGTTCCTCGACGAACCCACCACCGGCCTCGATCCGCGCAGTCGAATCACCATGTGGGAGTTCATCGCAGACCTCGTGCGCGACGGAACCACGATTCTGTTGACCACGCAGTACCTCGAAGAGGCCGACCGGCTGGCCGATTCGATCATCGTGCTCAACAAGGGCAAGATCATCGCCCGCGGCACAGCGGACGATCTCAAGGCCCAAACCGGCGGCGAGAGAGTCGAATTCGTGCTCACCGATCGATCCCAGGCCGATCGCGCGAAGGAGATCCTGACCCCGCTCGGCGTCGAGCCGCCGACCCTGGACGAGCAGGTGGGCCGCATCGTCATGCCGGTTAACGGTGGATCGAAGGATCTGTCCACGGCACTGAGTCATCTCGAAGCAGCCGGAATCGGTGTCGTCGACGTCGGATTGCGGCGGCCGAACCTCGACGACGTGTTCTTGAGTCTGACCGGTCAGACCACCGGCGAGCCCGAGACGACGGAGGAAGAGAAATGAGCAACGTTCTCCTGGATTCCGCGATCATCACCAAGCGAAATCTGATCAAGCTCAAGCGAGTTCCCGATCTGCTCTTCTTCGCAGCGCTGTCACCGATCATGTTCGTGCTGCTGTTCGCGTATGTCTTCGGCAGTGCGATCGACGTGCCCGGAATCGACTACAAGAGCTTCCTGATGGGCGGCATCTTCGTCCAGACGATGATCTTCGGGTCCTCGCTCACCGGGTCCTCGCTCGCCGAGGATCTGCAGAAGGGCGTGATGGACCGGTTCCGATCGTTGCCGATGGCACGTTCGGCAGTGGTCATCGGGCGTACCGCGGCCGACGTCGGCAACAACATCGTCACCATCACGATCATGTCGATCACCGGACTCATCGTGGGCTGGCGCATCACGTCGTCGTTCTTCGATGCCCTGCTGGGGTACGTATTGCTGCTGTTGTTCGCGTACTCGATCTCGTGGGTGATGGCCTTGGTGGGCCTGACCGTGCGCTCCCCGGAGATCTTCAACAACGCGTCGTTCATCGTGGTCTTCCCGTTGACGTTCATCGCCAACACCTTCGTGCCGATCGACAACTTCCCGAGCGTGCTCAAGACCATCGCGGAATGGAACCCGATCTCGTCGGTCACGTTGGCGGTACGTGAGCAGTTCGGCAACACCAATCCGATGGCACCGCCGCCGGAGGTGTGGCCACTACAGAACCCGGTGCTCTACACCCTGATCTGGGTTGTCGTGATGCTCGTGGTGTTCGTGCCGTTGTCGGTACGCAAGTACCAGAGAACGATGACCGCCTGACATGCACACAGAGAAGCACCCCCGGTCGCGCTCGGCGACCGGGGGTGTTCGTCTGTCAGCTGCGAGAAGGCTTACGTGTGGTAAGGCCTACGTGTGGTAAGGCTCTGCGCTCACGAGAGTGACCTTCATGGTCTTGCCGTTGGGCAACGTGTACTCGCGAGTGTCGCCGACCTTGGCGTCGATGAGCGATCCACCCAGCGGCGACGCGGGGGAGTAGACCTCGAGCTTGTTGTCACGGGCACCCTCCTCGCGAGTGGCGATGAGGAATGTCTCGGTATCGGACTCGTCGCCGTCGTAGTAGACCTTGACGACGGAACCGGGCAGTGCGACACCGGACTGAGTGGGCGCCTCGCCGACCTTCGCGTTGTTGAGCAGTTCCTGCAGCTGGCGAATGCGTGCTTCCTGCTGGCCCTGCTCCTCGCGAGCGGCGTGGTAGCCGCCGTTCTCCTTCAGATCGCCCTCTTCGCGACGCTCGTTGATCTCGGCGGCGATGACGGGGCGATTGGAAATGAGCTGGTCGAGTTCGCTCTTGAGCCTGTCGTGTGATTCCTGGGTCAGCCAGGTCACCTGGGTCTCGGTCATCTCGATCACTCCCTCGTAGTCGGAATCTGGATATCGATTCCGTTTTCTGAGCAGGTAGGGCACGCAACGAACAGGGGACTCCAATGGTTGGATCCCCTTGGTAGGCCCGCATCCTTGGAGCCGTAATCACCGTTCGCAGTTGAACCCTGCCCGCAATGCAGCAATACACGGCACCTTCCGCGGTGGCCGTGTATGGACCGACCTTACCACGAACAGGCAGTTTGCCTATCGAGCTCGCAAATATTCGGGAACATCGAGGCTGCAGCCGTAGACGTCGCCGACCGCGGGCTCGGACGACGTCGTCACGTCGGTGGTCATTTCCACGGTGCCGGACGCCGGCTCCGGTGGAACGTAGACCTCGCGCCTGCCGGTCTCGGAACCGTCGCGTGAACGAACGCGGACGATGCACACCGCCGGTTGCTCGGGGTCCTGTCGGGTGACGCTGAAACGGATCGACATGGTGCTCTCGTCCACGATGTCGAAGGAGAGCTGACTGCCTTCGATGGGCTTGACCGAGAACTTCGAGTACGCGAAGTACGCCACGCCCAGTCCGACCAGCAGAACCAGTGCCACCAGTGCGATCTTCGTCGCACGTTTCGGGGCCTGCCGAATTCCGCTGGGACCGGAACCCGATGGGTACCTACCTGCGGGAAGTGCGTTGCTCATGGCCGCTCTCGGGGTCGATTCGGGGGTGCCGCTGGGGGCCTGTCGGCGTCAGGTGGAACTATAGGGCAGGCAAGAACCAGGCGAATCCGAGGTGAGGAAGAACGTGTTCGGACTGCGGCTCATGGCAGTACATGCCCATCCCGACGACGAGTCCAGCAAAGGTGCTGCGACGACGGCTCGCTACGCGGCCGAAGGGCACGACGTACTGGTCGTCACCCTCACCGGTGGCGAGCGGGGCGACATCCTCAATCCAGCGATGGACATTCCGGGAGTGCACGATCGCATTCGCGATGTCCGGCGTGAAGAGATGGCCGAGGCAGCGCGCATCCTCGGTGTGCAGCAGACCTGGCTGGGATTCGAGGATTCCGGGTTGCCCGAGGGTGATCCGATGCCGCCTCTTCCCGAGGGGTGTTTCGCGCTGGTTCCCTTGGAGGTCTCCACGGAGGCTCTGGTGAAGGTGGTTCGCGAGTTCAGGCCGCACGTCATCACCACCTACGACGAGCGCGGCGGCTATCCGCACCCCGACCACATCCGTTGCCACGAGGTCTCGATGGCTGCGTGGGAAGCTGCGGGGGACCCCGAGCGCTTTCCCGACGCCGGAGAGCCGTGGACTCCGCTCAAGCTGTACTACTCGCACGGCTTCATTCGTAAGCGCATGCAGCTCTTCCACGACTGGTTCATCGACCGCGGCGAGGAGAGCCCGTTCGTCGATTGGCTGAAGCGATGGGACGGCCAACGCGACGAGATCATGGGTCGGATCACCACCCAGGTGGCCGTCGGTGATTACTTCGAGCAGCGCGACGACGCACTTCGAGCACACGCGACGCAGATCGATCCCAATGGAGCGTTCTTCGCGGTGCCGGTCGATGTGCAGCGCAAGCTGTGGCCGACCGAGGAATTCGAGCTGGCTCGCACCCGGGTTCAGACGTCGCTGCCCGAGACGGACCTGTTCGCCGGAATCGACGAGGTCGACCGATGATCGTTTCCATCCTCGCCCAGCAGCCGACCGGGCCCGAGTTCGGCAAGTCCTCGCCGATCGGGCTGGCGATCCTGGTGGCCCTGCTGGTCGGAACAGCCCTGCTGATCTGGTCGATGAACAAGAAGATCAAGCGGCTGCCCGCTACGTTCGAGACCGAGGACCCGACGCTGGATCAGGCGCTCGACGAGGGCACCGATCGCGGCGGAATCGGCACGGCCGCGCCGCCGGAGCAACGCACGACGAAACCTGCCGTACCCGACGAGCCCTGATGCTCGACGCCGAGGCCCTGAACGCCAATGCCCTGGGGGAGTCCACCAGTCCGTATCTGCGGCAACATGCGGACAACCCGGTGCACTGGCAGCAATGGGGGCCACAGGCGCTGCAGTCCGCCCGCGATCGTGATGTTCCGATCTTGCTGTCGATCGGCTATTCGGCCTGCCACTGGTGCCACGTCATGGCGCACGAGTCCTTCGAGGACGAGGCGACCGCGGAGCTGATGAACGAGCATTTCGTGTGCATCAAGGTCGATCGCGAGGAGAGACCGGACCTCGATTCGGTGTACATGAATGCCACCGTGGCCATGACCGGCCAGGGCGGTTGGCCCATGACGTGTTTCCTCACCCCCGACACCGAACCGTTCTATTGCGGTACCTACTACCCGCCGACCCCGCGCCAGGGAATGCCCTCGTTCGAGCAGTTGCTCACCGCGATAGCCGACACGTGGTCGACGCGGCGGCAGGACGTGTTCGCGGCCTCCGCCGCGATCGTGACGGAACTGCGGAAGCAGAGTGCGGGGATTCCGGCCGGTGGACGCCCGATCGACGCCGATTCCCTGGCTGCCTCCGTCGCGGCGGTCTGCGCCGACGAGGACACCAGTTTCGGTGGTTTCGGACAGGCACCGAAGTTTCCGCCCGGCGCACTGCTGGAAGGTCTGCTCCGGCACTACGAGCGCACCGGCAACGGCGAGGTTCTGGGCGTCGTGCTGAGGACCGCGTCGGCGATGGCGCGCGGTGGCATCCACGACCAACTCGGCGGCGGGTTCGCGCGGTACTCCGTCGACGCCGAGTGGGTCGTCCCGCACTTCGAGAAGATGCTCTACGACAACGCACTGTTGCTCAGGTTCTACGCGCACGCCGCGAGGATCGACGACGATCCTCTGCTTCGGCGGACGGCGTCCGGCACCGCAGAGTTCATGCTCGGTGAATTACGCACGGCCGATGGCTGTTTCGCATCGGCGCTCGATGCCGACACCGAGGGCGTCGAGGGGTTGACCTATGCGTGGACGCCGGAGCAACTGACCGAGACCCTCGGCTTCGAGGACGGTGTGTGGGCCGCCGGACTGTTTGCAGTGAATTCGGCAGGCACGTTCGAGGCCGGCATGTCGGTTCTGCAGCTCCCCGCCGAACCCGAGGACTACGACCGTTTCGATCGGGTGTGTAGTGCTCTGTCGGACGTTCGCGCGGCCAGGCCGCAGCCCGGTCGCGACGACAAAGTGGTCACTGCTTGGAACGGGTTGGCGATTACTGCGCTGGTCGAGGCCGGTGTGGGCCTGGGACAGCCTCGATGGGTCGACGCGGCCGTCGAATGCGGCGAGCAATTGTTCGCGACGCATGTCGAATCGGGTCGCGTCCGGCGTGCGTCCCTCGGCACAGCGGTGGGCGAGGCCACCGGGGTGCTCGAGGACTACGCGTGTCTCGCCGTCGCCGCGGAGGCGTTGTTCCAAGCCACCGGCGACTCGGTGTGGATCGAACGCACCGTCTCGCTACTCGATGCGGCGATCGAGCACTTCGCCGATCCCGACGAGCTGGGCAGTTGGTTCGACACCGCCGACGACGCCGAAACGCTCGTCACTCGGCCACGAAATCCCATCGACGGAGCGACCCCGTCGGGTGCGTCGACGATGGCCGAGGCGTTGCTCACAGCTGCTGCTCTGGTCGATCACGAACGGTCCGCTCGCTACGGCGAATTGGCGGCGGCGTCGCTGGCGCGATCGGCGTTGATTCTCGAGCGCGCCCCGAGGTCCGCCGGGCACTGGCTGGCCGTCGCAGAAGCGTCCGTGCGCGGCCCGATTCAGATCGCGGTGTCGACCGCACCGGATGGTGACCTGCTCTCCGCGGCCCGGGCGTCGGCTCCGGGTGGATCGGTTGTCGTTGCGGGCGCAACGGATTCGTCGGTGTTGCTGATGGACCGTCCGCCCGTCGACGGTCTCGAAACGGCGTACGTGTGTCGTGGGTTCGTGTGCGATCGTCCTGTGACCTCTGCCGAAGATCTGGCTTTCGCACTGCAGAGATGACGAAGCTCGTCGATGCTTCTCTTCGAGAACAGTATTGTTGCTGACACTTGTTCGGCCCGGGGGCAAAACTTCTATCAGTGGATCGATGGTGTGTGTCATGAGTGAAGGCGTCACGTGTCATGAGTGAAGGCGTCACCAGGGACAGTGTCGTGAGCGACGGCACCCTCGAAGAAGCCATGACTGCCGACGTCACCGACGAGCAACGGGCGGCCGTGGCCGCATTCGTCGCGTCCGTCCCGATGGCGGCCATGGTCCACTCGATGCAGTACGAGGTGGTGGGTGCCAACGTGCTGTGCGAAGAGGTACTGGACTGCCCGGTGGCGGGCATGCTCGGTCGGCCCGTGGCAGATTTCGTACCGCTCGGTGATCGCGCGTCGGCCAAGCAGATGGCCATGCAGCTCGGGCACCGTTACCCCGCATCCGGCCCATCCGGAGACGGTCGGCCGATCGGGGCACTGCGCCGAGTTCGACGCAGCGACGGTGACGTCGTCTCCTGTTGGATGCACGTGGGAATCTCCACCATCGCCGGTAGACGGTTCATCGTCGCGCTGCTGGACCTGGTCAATCCCGTCGTCGACGACACCGTGCACTGGCGTGATCGCGCCGAGCGCGACGACCTGACCGGTCTGTTGCGGCGGGGTCCGCTGTTGGCCCAAGTCGACGAATGGGCTGTGGCCGACCGTCCCATCGCCCTGGGGTTCGTCGATGTCGATCGTTTGAAGTCGATCAACGATGCTCACGGTCATGCTGCCGGAGACGCTCTGCTCGAGGCGGCAGGGCGACGTTTGAAGCAATGGTCGCCGCGCGGCAGCATCGTCGGGCGGTATGCAGGCGACGAGTTCGTGTTCGCGGTGACGGACGGTGTCGGTGGTAGTTCCCTCGACGGGGAGGCACTGGCGGACGCGGTGCGCTCGGCGATCTGCAGTGAACCGGTGCCGTTCGGATCTCGATTGCTCGGGTGTCGGTGAGTGTCGGTGTGGCGGTGCGAGAACCCGACGAATCGAGCAAGCGGCTCATCGCGCGGGCCGACGAACTGATGTACCGAGACAAGGCGTCCGAGCACCGCTGACGGGCGCTCAGAACAGGACGAGCCACACGGCAATCAGGTGGCAGGTTGCCGCCAATACGGTTGCGGCGTGGAAGAACTCGTGATGGCCGAACGTCGTCGGCCACGGATTGGGCCACTTGGTGGCGTACAGCACGGCCCCGACGCTGTAGAAGATGCCACCCACGAGCAGCAGCACGAACGGTGCGTAACCGACCTGTGCGATCAGGGTGGGCGCGACCGGGACGATGGCCCAGCCGAGGATCAGATACAGCGGTACGCCGACCCATCGGGGAGCGGTGGGCCACAGCATCTTCAGGGCCACGCCGGCCAGGGCACCGATCCAGACGACGATCAGCAGTAGGCGTCCGGTGGACGCGGGTAGGCCCAGCACGGCGAACGGGGTGTAGCTGCCGGCGATGAACAGAAAGATCATCGAATGGTCGGCCCGCTTCATCCAGATCTGCGAGGCCGTCGTCTTCCAGTTCACGCGATGGTAGGTGGCGCTGACACCGAACACTCCGCACACGGTGACGGCGTACACGGCCGTTGCCAACCCCGCGCTGACCGACACCATGCTGAAGGCGAGCGTGACGAGCGTGATTGCACAGACCACCGCCACGCAGAACGCGTACAGATGAATCCAACCGCGCATGCGAGGTTTGACGGGTATCTCGTCCAGCCCGAACATCGTCATCTCGATGACCTTTCCGTACCGCCGTCGAAAGCTACGCCACCGTAGGTTCAGACGCTACTGTACCGGCGACCGGCTCGCCGGTGTCGGCGTAAGGTGATCCTTCGTGGTGATGAGAGCAGTGGTGACGACGCGGTGGTGACGAAGCAGTGGTGATCATTCCGCAGAAGGTTCGCGGCGTTCTCTACAACGTGTACGAGCGGCGTCTGCTGAGCCAGCTCGACGGTGTCGAGCATCCGCGTCACGTGGCAGTGATGTGCGACGGCAACCGCCGCTGGGCGCGCGAGAACGGTTTCACCGACGTCGCGCACGGCCACCGCATGGGCGCTCTCAAGATCGCCGAGATGCTCGGCTGGTGCGACGCCGCAGGCATCGAGATGGCGACCATCTACCTCCTCTCGACCGAGAACCTCAGGCGTGAAGCCGACGAGCTCGATTCGTTGCTCGACATCATCACCGACGTCGTCGAGGAGATCTGCGGACCCGAGATGAACTGGGGCGTCAAACTCGTCGGCACGCTCGACCTGCTGCCCGCGTCGACCGCGCGCCGGCTCAAGGAGGCAGCTGCGCTGACCGAGGGGCGGTCGGGAACGCACGTCAACGTTGCCGTCGGATACGGCGGTCGACAGGAGATCGCCGACGCCGTCCAGTCACTGGTGAGCGAGAAGATCGCCGAGGGCGTCAGCGGCGACGAGCTGGTGGCGTCGATCAACGTCGACGAAATCGGTAGTCACCTCTACACCTCGGGCCAACCCGATCCGGATCTCGTCATCCGTACCTCCGGCGAGCAGCGACTCTCCGGCTTCCTGCTGTGGCAGAGCGCCTACTCGGAAATCTGGTTCACCGAGGCGTACTGGCCCGAATTCCGTCGCGTCGACTTCCTACGCGCGCTCCGCGACTTCGCGGCCCGGCACCGTCGTTTCGGTATCTGATTTACACGGCTGGACCGTCTGGTCATTCCGCAGGCTCCACCGGACCGTCTGGTCATTCCGCAGGCTCCACCGGACCGTCTGGTCATTCCGCAGGCTCCACTCCTGCTCGCAGCCTGCTACAAGTTTCCGCTCACGACCTGGGTCTACAGCTTCCGCAGGCGCAGCCGATTGATCGCGTGATCGTTGTCCTTGCGCAGCACCATCGTCGCTCGCGGTCGCGTCGGGAGGATGTTCTCCACCAGATTCGGCAGGTTGATCGAGTGCCACAGATCCTCGGCTGCAATCTGCGCGTGGTCGTCGGACAGGCCTGCGTAGTGATGGAAGTGCGAGGACGGATCGGTGAACGACGTCTTGCGCAGCGCGAGAAAGCGTTTGACGTACCAACTCTCGATGTCCTCGATTCGCGCGTCGACGTAGATGGAGAAGTCGAACAGATCCGACACCATCAACCGCGATCCGGTCTGTAATACGTTGAGCCCCTCCACGATCAGGATGTCGGGCTGCCGGACCATGTGATACTGACCTTTGACGATGTCGTACGAGACGTGCGAGTAGACCGGTGCGCCCACCTCCTCGGTCCCGGACTTGACCTCGGTGACGAATCTGAGCAGCTTGCGCCGGTCGTAACTTTCGGGAAAACCCTTGCGGTGCAATATGCCTCGACGCATGAGCTCGGCCGTCGGATACAGGAATCCGTCGGTGGTGACGAGGTCGACGCGCGGATGATGGTCCCACCGCGCCAGGAGTGCTTGCAGCACACGGGCCGTCGTCGACTTCCCGACGGCGACGCTGCCCGCGACACCGATGACGAACGGGACCTGACGGTCGGGGTGCTTCTCGCCGAGGAAGGTGGCTGTCGCGGCGAACAGTCGCTGGCGCGCGGCCACCTGAAGGTGAATCAGTCGGGCCAGTGGCAGATAGACCTCCGCCACCTCGTCCAGGTCGATCTGCTCACCGAGACCGCGCAGGCCGACCAGTTCCTCTTCGGTGAGCACCAACGGTGTGGACTGACGCAGCGTGCGCCACTGCACGCGGTCGAACTCGACATACGGGCTGGACTCGCTCACGCGCGGCTCCCGTCGTGCGCGTTTTGCGTACTTGGGGGTACGCACAACGCGCACGATGAGTCCGGAAGTCGCATGGTGTCCGATTGTGCTCGGTGCCGGTGGATCGCGCACGGGCGGGGTCGTTCGCCGTACTAGGGTTCGGGTATGGATGCTGCTTCCCTGGTTCGTGGATACCTGCTGCTGGGCCTGAGTTTCGACCGGCTCGAAGACGGATTCGTCGACGCATACACCGGCGATCCCGAGTTGCGTCGCATCACCGAGAACGCCCCGGCGCCGGAGCCGCGTGAGCTGGTTCGTCGAGCCCAGACACTGCGCGCCGAGCTCGGCAACGCCGAGCTGACCGCCGAGCGCACGGCCTTTCTCGACGTGCACCTGCGGGCATTGGAGTGTTCCGCTCGCAAGTTCGCCGGCGAGGACATCGGGTTCGTCGACGAGGTGCACGCCTACTTCGATGTGCAGATCGCCCCCGGCGATCAGGACCAGTACATGCAGGCACATCGCAAGATGGACGAGGTTCTCGCAGGACCCGGCTCGCTGAGCGAACGGCTGATCGCCCATCGCCGAGCCGACGTCATTCCGGCCGACCGGCTGCAGGACTGCGTCGAGGCGTTCTCGTCCGCGCTACGCGACCGCGTCCGGGCCGAATACACGCTGCCCGATACCGAGAAGGTCACCTACGAGGTCGTCGGAGACAAGCCCTGGTCGGGATTCAACTACTACCTCGGCGACTTTCAGTCCACCGTCGCGATCAACTCCGACATCGAGCAGCAGATGGCCAATCTGCCGCACCTGATCGCGCACGAGTCGTACCCCGGCCACCACACCGAGCACTGCCGCAAGGAAACCGGACTCGTCGGCGCCGGGCAGCTCGAGCAGACATTGTTCGTCGTCAACACTCCGCAGTGCCTGATGGCCGAGGGCCTGGCCGACCACGCTCTCGGTGCCATCGTCGGCGAAGGCTGGGGTGCATGGGCGCAGGAGATCTACGCCGACCTCGGACTGCGATTCGACGGCGAGAAGGCCGAGCGACTCTCGACCGCGTCGAGCCAGCTGTTGGGAGTGCGTCAGGACGCCGCGCTGCTGCTGCACGATCAGCACAAGAGCGAGGACGACGTGGCCGCCTACCTGGAACGATGGTCGCTGGCGTCGCCGCAGCGCGCGCGACACAGCCTGCGCTTTCTGTCCTCACCGCTGTGGCGGGCGTACATCAGTACCTACGTCGAGGGCTACAAACTGCTCGCCGGCTGGCTGGACCAGGGTGAGACGGTCAGCGACCGGGCACAGCTGTTCGGCAGGCTGCTCGACGAGCCACTGACACCCGGTGCAATGCGCGTCTCGTAAAGTGGGGATTGCCCCTCTTACTCTGCTGTCCCTTGGAGACTCCTGTTATGACTGACGTCAACAACCTGTCACTGGCCGAACTCGATCCTGAGGTCGCGGAGGCGATGGCCGGTGAGTTGGGTCGTCAGCGTGACACACTCGAGATGATCGCGTCGGAGAACTTCGTCCCTCGCGCGGTGCTGCAGGCCCAGGGCAGCGTGCTGACCAACAAGTACGCCGAGGGCTACCCGGGGCGGCGCTACTACGGCGGTTGCGAGCACGTCGACATCGTCGAGGATCTCGCCCGCAATCGCGCCAAGGAACTGTTCGGTGCCGAGTTCGCGAACGTGCAGCCGCACGCAGGCGCGCAGGCCAACGCGGCCGTGCTGATGGCACTGATCAACCCGGGCGACAAGATCATGGGTCTCGACCTGGCGCACGGCGGCCACCTCACCCACGGCATGAAGCTGAACTTCTCGGGCAAGCTCTACGAGGTCGAGTCCTACGGCGTCAGCAAAGAAGATCACCGCATCGACATGGACGAGGTCCGCAAGCAGGCCATCGCCGCGAAGCCGCAGGTGCTCATCGCCGGCTGGTCGGCCTACCCGCGTCACCAGGACTTCGCTGCGTTCCGCTCCATCGCCGACGAAGTGGGCGCACTGCTCTGGGTCGACATGGCGCACTTCGCCGGGCTCGTCGCCGCCGGAGTGCACCCCTCGCCGGTGCCGTACGCCGACGTCGTCTCCTCCACCGTGCACAAGACCCTCGGCGGACCCCGCTCCGGCATCATCCTGGCCAAGAAGGAATGGGCCAAGAAGCTCAACTCCGCTGTGTTCCCCGGCCAGCAGGGCGGGCCGCTGATGCATGCCATCGCCGCCAAGGCCGTTGCATTCAAGATCGCCGCGACACCGGAGTTCAAGGAACGCCAGGAACGCACCCTGCTCGGGGCCTCGCTGCTCGCCGACCGCCTCACCGCGTCCGACGTTGCCGGCAAGGGTGTCTCGGTCCTCACCGGCGGTACCGACGTGCATCTCGTGCTCGTGGATCTGCGCAACTCGGAAATGAACGGCCAGCAAGCCGAGGACCTGCTGCACGAGGTCGGCATCACCGTCAACCGCAACGCCGTGCCCTTCGACCCGCGTCCGCCGATGGTCACCTCCGGTCTACGCATCGGCACCGGCGCACTGGCCACCCGCGGATTCGGTGAAGCGGAGTTCACCGAGGTCGCCGACATCATCGCCACCGCCCTGGCCACCGGGGAGGCCAGCGATGACCTGAAAAACCGCGTCGTGAAAGTGGCACAGAGCAAGCCGCTGTACGAGGGCCTCGAAGATTGGGGATTGCTGGGCTGATCCCGGCTCCCTGCTCACCTTCACCCGCTCACCTTCACCCGCTTACTTTCACCCGCTCACCCCGTCCGCGTCAATGGACCCTTGCATCCTTCAGACGTATGTGCACCGCTCCCCGAAAGTTGGACTGAGTAATTCAGTTCCGACTATTGGGGAGCGTGTGTATGCGTGTACGAAGTTCGCTTACCGAGGATCAGCGGGTCGCGGCGGTAG